>NZ_VPDB01000004.1:0-108437 GCF_013417925.1 Acinetobacter sp. YH12218 | reverse complement strand
TGTTCAAATGGCTATTCTACGTTTGATTGGTTTTGGAAAAAAAGAAGAATTTAAGAAAGTGCTAGCAATTTTAAGAAAGAAAAAGCCTGATAGGACAAGGATCCTATGAAATTTGTCGTGTACAGAGCTAAAATATATAAGGATGCTCAAAATGAAATTAACTCAAATTTTACTTGCTTCTACTCTAGCTGCTGCAGCTGCAACAAGTTTTGCTGCGAGCAAAGATAAACAAGAAGCGCCTGAACAAGAAAAAGTAGTGGTTAGCACTCAAGAACAGCCAGCGACTGAAACAACTGCTGCTGAAGGTACTGCTGCTCAACCTGCTTCAGAAGCAAATGCTGAAGGTTCTGCACCAGCTCAACCTGCTCAGTAATAGACGGATAGCGTACTCCACACGCTAAATTCATTTAGTCTGCTGCTCAACATTTATCCCTCACTAATAAAATGTTGTGCTAAATGAATTAAAGTCGCCGGATCATTGAAAAATGGTTCGGCTTTTTTATGCTCAAAGCCACTGATTGATAGATTTTAATGATCGATAAATCATTCAAAATGATTGATGATTTTCATATAAATAAATATATATCATCCACTTAAAATAAAACCCTGCAAAAAACACGACAATTCGATTCATCGTTTCGACTTATGCCTAGCTTGTTGAAAGTCTCTGTTTAGAACTTAATAGTGGCATATGTGAAGTGATTGGATGTTTACGCATGAGCAATAAAGCAAATTACACAACGGAAGTTGCCATTCTGGGCGCAGGTCCTGTCGGCTTAACCATTGCAAACTACTTAAGTAAGCAAGGCGTCAATGTCACTGTGATTGAACAACTGGACAGCCTGATTGACTACCCACGTGCGATTGGTATTGATGATGAATCATTACGTACCATCCAATCATTAGGTTTAGTGGATCAAGTATTACCACATACAACACCGAACCACGCGATGCGTTTCTTAACCCCTAAAGGTCGTTGTTTCGCTGACATTCAACCGCTCACTCGTGAATTTGGTTTCTCACGTCGTAATGCCTTTATTCAACCGCAAGTCGATAATGTACTGCTACAAGGTTTAAAACAGTACGAAACCACAAATGTTTTATTCTCTCGTCAATTGTCTGATTTTAGCCAAGATGCCAATGGTGTAACGCTAAATATTCAAAATAAAGACGGTGAAGCTGAAAAAATTCAAGCGCAGTATTTGATTGCTTGTGATGGTGGTAACTCAGTGGTACGTCGTACCCTCAACATCGGCTTCGATGGTAAAACTGCACCGAACCAATGGATCGTGATCGACATCAATAACGACCCACTTGCAACGCCACACATTTACCTATGCTGTGACCCTGTGCGTCCTTATGTATCTGCTGCGCTTCCACACGGTATTCGTCGTTTCGAATTTATGGTGATGCCTGGTGAAACTCAAGATGAATTAAGCAAACCTGAAAACATTGCCAAATTATTGTCGAAAGTGCTTCCAACGACCGACGGTATTGAAGTGATTCGTCAGCGCGTTTATACCCACAATGCCCGTATTGCAGATAAATTCCGTGTAGACCGTATTTTACTTGCAGGTGATGCTGCGCACATCATGCCAGTATGGCAAGGTCAAGGGTATAACAGTGGTATGCGTGATGCGTTCAACCTTGCGTGGAAAGTTGCAATGGTTGTACAAGGCAAAGCTGGCCCTGCGCTTTTAGATACATACCAAGTTGAACGTAAAGATCATGCAAAAGCGATGATTGATCTTTCTGTAATGGCGGGTCATGTCCTTGCTCCACCGAAAAAATGGCAAGGTTTCATCCGTGATGGTATTGCCTATGCACTCAATTACATCAAACCGATCAAGCAATATCTATTGGAAATGCGCTTCAAGCCAATGCCGAAGTACAACGACGGTGCATTGATCAATAACGGTGTTAAAGACTCACCTGTAGGTAAAATGTTCATTCAGCCACATGTGCAACTTGAATCTGGTGAGAAAGTCCTACTCGATGAAGTCATCGGTAACGACTTTGCAATCATTGCTTGGGGCGTCGATCCGAAATGGGGTCTGTCAGATGCGACCATGAAAAAATGGCAAAAATTGGGCGTTAAATTTATCCAAGTATTGCCTGCTGTTCAGCTCAGCAATGAAAATCGCACCAAGTACGACAATGTGATTACGATTGGTGATATTGGTACCGATATTCGTGGTTGGTTTGGTAAAACCACTGAATCTGTTACGATTCTTCGCCCAGACCGTTTTGTTGCAGCGATTGCAATTCCACAAACTTTAGACAGCGTGAGCCAACAATTGTTTGCAAAATTGCATGCTTAATAATCTAAATAGATCTGCAAGAATTAAAAATCACCATGCATAAAGCATGGTGATTTTTTCTATAATCACTATAAACATCGCATGCTATAATCGTTCAATACATAATTATAAGCTTCGCAAAATGCAAAAAAGATTTCAGAAATTATTCATTTATAGTTTGTTAGGTTTTATTTTTATCTGTTCACTCATTTTCGTAGAGATACATCATTTTCATGCCAATAGTTGGTTAGCTATTTTCGTTTTTTGCCTCTGTTTTCTTATTTCTTTGAATTGCTATTTATTACGCTTAGAAAAAGATGTGAACAAAAACGAAGAATCTAATTTTTTGTCCTTCCATTTATACATTTCATTTTTTTATGCAGTCATTGCCAGCTTTTTTCTCACCACAGTGATTCTTGCTTTATTTGCATTACAAACTCAATATTTTGGTCAAGATAAAAATATCATTCTAAAAGGCCAAGTCTATTCACCCACATTTACACTAGAAAAGAAGCCCTGCCGAGCTCGCCTTAAATTTCCCGAAAGTGGTTGGTCTACCTTCGCGTATCTCTGTCTAGATACCAAGAAACATAAATTTTCTGGTTATTACAAACTCCATTTGAAAACCAGTTTCGCAGGGGCTGCGATTCAGGATTATGATTGGATTGATGATCAATTAACATATCAGCAGCATCGTGCATTAGATATGGATCCTCAACAAAAAAGGCTACTCGAAATATATGCCAAACTTGAAAGAGATTTAGGCCCACCTCTATCTGATGATGAAGCCCATGATTTTTTAAATAGAACCAACAACGATTGAGTCTATTTAATTTAGCGCAATATATGCCATACATTATTTATGGCAATAATTAAAATCGCTTTATCATCTTAGTGATTGATATTTAAAACTCTTTCTTTTTAGTTCTCAAAGAAAGAGTTATATGAATAGACATATAGCAATACCAAGTTCAGCCAACAATCAAATAAGCATCCAAGTTAAACCGACTGAAACCAATGCACATCTTTTACCGATTCACGTTGCTGAATCTGCTGAATAAAAGGTTTAAATTCCTCTAAATATGGCAATATTTTGAATGAAATGGCATACACCATCCAATAAGCCAAATATAAATCTGCTGCGCTAATTTTATCCCCCAACAGATATGGCTGGGCCTGCGCAAGCCCTGTTTTAATAAAATCTAAAAGTATTTTTTCATTACCAAAACTCAAACTGCCACGTTTCTCATCCATTAACTCAGTGCTAATGCCAACATTTTTCATATCCATATATTCAGTCAGCGGACCATGACAGAAAAACATCCATTTCAAATATTCACCCCGTTTGGGATCATCTAAGGCGGGTGCCAAACCTTTGTCACTGAATTTATCGGCTAAATAACTAAAGATGGCTGCAGTTTCACTGATCACGGCAGTACCATCGACCAAGCAGGGAACTTTGCCCATGGGATTAATCTTGAGATATGCCGCTTGGTGCATCTCTTCATATGGCACTTCAATAATCTCAACTTCTGACTCGATGTCTAATTCTTTCAATAAAGGCAGAATAGTATTACTGCGTGAGCGTGGATTGCTGTAGAGTTTCATTGCTGGGTTCATTGTAGATATCCTTATTTTCATCCTTGTTGTTCTGTCTATTACTATACGCGGCTTTATGTAGAATTATGTTGCGTTCATCCGTACTTTAAACACTTTCCGATACAATACGCCCGACTAATAATTACGCTAAATTTGAATTTATATTTAAAGCAAAAAGTATTTACTCCGACTTTCTGATAATCAAACAATTGAGCTCTACATCGATGAAAAATAAATATTTAATTGCCATGTTTACGGTGATTTTAATTTCAGGCTGTTCCAAGAAAACCGAAAAAATGGCAACTGAAGCCAGCGCAGATGCACAACCTGCTCAAGTCAGTACACAGCAAGATCAAGCAGCGGAAAGCACTTCCAATGAGCCGTCTACCACGCCTGCAACAACACAAAAACCTGAAACTATTTTAAATGAGCAGGTCAACCCAGCCGAAGCCTCTCGTAAAATGGTTCGAGAAGCCAATGTCAGTTTTGAGTCGAAAGATGTGGTTAAAACGGCCTTAGAAATTGAAAAACTCACGCTAAGTTTAGGTGGCTTTATTGAACAGAAAAATATCGACTTTGTGGTGCAAGAGAGTCAATCCTACCCGATTGCTGACGGCAAAATTAAAATCTTTGAAAAAATAAATCCGCAAGCGGAAATGATCATTCGTGTGCCAAGTGAAAAAGCTGCACATTTCGTCAATCAACTGTTACCACTAATGCATTTTTTGAACCGTCAGCAATATTCGGCAAAACGCTATGAGCTAAAACTACTCGAAGAAAAAATGTCGCAAACACAGGTCGTGCCCGACCATGTTTCTGCAGCGCAAGTCAATGAAATCTCACGCCTGACCCGCTTAGAAGTTCAAGATCGTGTCCGCTATAGCACGATTGTGATTAGCTTTACTCAACCTGCCACTGTCCGTGAACATATCGATATTAACCTTGATGCTGTTGCGCAGTTAAATGGCGATAGTTTCTGGCAAAGAGCATGGTACGGTATACAAAAAGGGTGGCAATTTGTGTTGAGCCTGTTGGTTGTTCTCATTACGATTTGGCCACTCTATCTGATTATACTCATCGGTTTGATTGCCTACCGCGTGATGAAACCCTATTTACAAAAATGGTTTAAATAAATCAGAGTGACAAAGGCTATGTATCATTGAGTCTTTGATTAAAAATACGATAAATAAAAAAATCCCGAAGCGCTTAATTCAGGATTTTTTTATTTAAATCTTAGGGCAATATTTAAAGGCTTAGAAAAAGCCCATATAGAACTGCTCTTTTAAGACTTTTAAAATCAATTCGATTGCATCATTTTTACGATCTTTTCGATAGCTCGCATACAAACCAATGGTCGGCAAAGGTTCAACCGTACTTTTAACCAATATTTTATCACCGAGCAATGGAATCACATAAGACGGTACTAAACTCCAACCGACACCCATACCGACCAAATTGACATTTAACAAAATATTGGTCGAATGCTGCACCAAGTTCACATTCAGTTTATTTTGCTTAAAGAAATCTTGAATAATTCGGTATAGCTCAGGTGATGAATGTTCATCACTAATAATAAAATCCTGATTATTCATGTTTTTAATGCTGATATGCCGCTGTTCTGCTACAGGCGAATTTTTCGGTACAATCAACGCCAAAGGCTCAGTAAAAATCTGAACAGATTCTATATCAGGGCTTTCTTCGACATAACGGGTAAAGGCAATATCAATCTCTCCTTTACGTACTGCACTGATCTGATCGACATCCATTAAACTATGAAAATGAATTTTCAACTCAGGAAACTGAGCACGGATATTTGGCATGATATAAGGAAAGACCTTCATTTCAGCCACAGGAACAAAGCCGATATTCAGTTGTTCTTTACTGAGCTGCGCAATTTGACGCGCATCTATCATGGCTTTTTCAGCATGCTCTAAACTCAAACGCGCTTCTTTTAAAAAGGCCTGACCTTCTGCAGTCAGCTCAACTTTTCGGTTGGTTCGCATCAATAATTGCACCCCAACTTCCTGTTCTAAGTCTTTAATTTGCTGACTTAAAGAAGGTTGCACTGTACACATCCGCTGCGCAGCCTTAGTAAAATTTAGCTCTTCGGCAACCGCAACAAAATATCGTAGATGTCGTAATTCCATTATTCAGCTCCTAAAGCACTGCGTTTAAATTGGTTTGCCACGAATAGACGATACATCCACAAAGTGAACAGCACCATCACTGCACAAAATAAATAGGTTGCCTGAAATCCAAAGTATGCAATCAGCACACCCATAATGACCGAACCGACAGCAAGGCCAATATCAAACAAGGCAAAAAAGGTGGATATTGCATGTCCCATTCGGGCTTTTTCTACCGTTTGAATCGCGACCGTTTGCAGGCATGGGAAAACTGAACCGTAGCCGATGCCCATAAAAACGGCCGATATCCAAAGCACCCATTGATTCGTGAGAAAACTCACAATCACCAAACCAATGGCAAAGCAAATAAAGGATGGATAGATGACTGCACTCGGGCCTTTGCGATCATAAACTTTGCCAACCCAAGGACGGACGAGCAACATCGACACAGCAAAGACAATAAAAAAGATACTGGTATAAGCGAGTAAATGCTTCAACTCTGCATAAGCGGTGATAAAACTCATCACACTCGAATATGCAAATGCGGTCAGCAATGCCACAAAACTGATGGCAAGTACCCGTGTTTCTATCACATCACGCCATTGGATGGCTGCGGATTGGCTCGCTTGATCACTTGATTTATGCTGTACGTGTTCTTGTATTTGAACCAACCACGTAAAAATATAGCCCACTGCAACCAATAAGGCTAATACTGCAAATAAGGTACTAAAACTGCTGAATTGAATCATACTCAGCGCTAAAAATGGCCCGATCACCACGCCTAAGTTGGTCGACATGACAAAGTAGCCCATGCCTTCGCCCTTTCGATGATCTGGGATGTAATCATTTACGATGGGAACATTGACCGTGGTTAATATACTGAACCAAAAACCATGTAAAAAACGAATGACCAACAACGACCACATGCTGTCAATCCACAAATAACTCAGCGCAAAAACGACAAAGATAAAGCCTGAAATACGTACAGAATTGGCTTTACCAAAACGCTCAATGATCATGCCGGAAAAGGGACGAATCGCAATGGATGACACCAAAAACAGCGTTAAAGCCATACCCGCTTGCTGAATCGAACCACCCAATTCTTTCATAATATAAATGGGCAATATGGTCAGCAGCGCAAAGTAATAGCTAAATAAAAACAAGTTATTACACAGACAAAAAACGAAAGACTTGTTCCATAGCGATGCCTGATGTTGAGTAGTCATGAGATCATTGTCTCGCTGCTACGCGTGGCTTGGGACTGCGTAAAAATCGGGTTTAGCGCCAACTGCACCAGTCGCTTGATATAGTCTTCATCTGGCTGGGTATTAAAGAAAATAATCTGATAATGAATCGGGCCGTACAACATGTCCAACATGAGTTCGAAAGGATAATCCGCGCGAATTTCGCCTCGTTGAATGGCCAATTGGATCAGCTCACGTGTTGCTTCTCGTCGAGGTAACAAATACTGTTTAAAAAACTCACCCGCTGCTTCACGATGCTCCGCCAATACAACCAGCAATGCTCGACCCACGTACTGATTTAAAGCCCGTGATAGTTTGAGCAATTGTTGATTTAGATTGAACTCTAAACTTTGTGATAAATCGAGTTCAAACACCGACGCGGTGTGCGCTTTAAAAGCATCGAAAACCAGATCGGACTTATGCTTCCACCAACGGTAAATCGTCGATTTTCCCACGCCTGCACGAGCCGCAATATCTTCAATGGTCATGCTTCGATAATCACTTTCCGCTAAAGCATCTGTGACTGCCTGTAAGATACATTGCTTACGCCGAGAAGTTTTTTCAGTTTCACTCATAATTTAAAAAACGAAACGCTACGTATCGTTTTATATTAAACAGTATTGGACTGAATGACTATCATTAACTGAGCTGTGAAGAATAAACTTTAGTCGCACACTCGGAATTCAAATCCCAACTGCACTCTCCAGACGAATTTCAGAATAAAAAAAAGATCGCCAAAGCGATCTTTTCAAATATTCAGCCACCAAAGCGATTAGCTTTGTGTCGACTTTTTATAAATACTGCAAGAAGGATGATGATTTTCCTGTAAACGTGCCACTTTACGATGTTCCGCAGCTTCGAAACGACAACGTTTCCAGTCATTATCTAGATTCAATGCCGGAATTTGTTTTGGTTTACCTTGATCATCAACAGCAACCATTGTGAAATAGCAACTATTGGTATGACGCACTGTACGTTTTTGAATATTCTGCGCTTCAACACGAATACCAATTTCCATAGAAGTACGACCTACATGGTTCACACTTGCAAGGAAAGTCACTAACTCACCCACGTGAATTGGTTCTTTAAAATTCACTTTATCGACTGATAGTGTCACCACGTAGCTACCAGAATAGCGACTTGCACAAGCATACGCGACTTGGTCTAACAATTTTAGAATCGTTCCACCATGCACATTACCCGAAAAATTCGCCATGTCAGGAGTCATTAAAACTGACATCGATAATTCTGACTGGTCGTCTAGTGCATTCGCAATTTGATCTAATGGGGACATCTTGTTTCTCTAGACTCGTGATATAACAATGATTAATGTGATTATTATATAGATTTTAATCAAAATTAAATGTTCAAATCGGCAAAAAAACCATCATTATTATTTATAGTGATCATACCATCATTCAGTAAAATATATATCGATAACGATATACACCCGATAAACAAGTATTTATCGCGCTATCTATCAATTTTTTAATCCAAGCTATGCTGTGTTTTATATTTAAAACATATTCATTAAAACGCGTTGCTCCATCGATTCAACATAGCACGGCATTAAACTTAATCTTCTAAGACTTTTAACATCTCGAAAGATACGTTGTCATAGCTGGTTTTTTGTCCACCATCATTGGTACTTTCTAGCGTGTAAGAATTATCTACATGCACATGAGTGACAATAAACACGCTCTCTTCCATCATCGCAAGCTTTACTTTTTGTCCTACATCAAGCGTTTTCATCTACAGCCACCTTTAAAATATTTATTGGTTTTAAGTATTAATAACCTGATGATATTCTAAACACTTCAACAGTATTGGTAAACGTAAGCACATGAATAAAAACGCTAATATAGGTATATACTCTTAAAATCTACGTAAAACCAATTAATATGATTTTCTTAATTAATTTCAAATAATTAACTGTATATTTTCTTATTATTACGATTTTTATATTTGGCAAATCTTTTGATTAAGACCTAAAACCAATCAACATCCAATATATTAATGATTACTGGATACTATTGAGCATGGGAAAAGCTGAGAACAAAAATTAAAATGCTTTGCTGAAATAAAAAATGCACCCTATTACGTGAACAGGATGCGTTTAAATTTGCGAATCGTACCAGCCTAATCTTTGGCTGCTAAATAAGGAATATGATGTCCCTTGCTGTATTGATGTTCAGCATAAACCCGAGAAATCTCTCCAAGTTTTTCCATGGTTGCCTCTTCACCTGCAAGCATCGTCGCTTCACGCCCTTTCACATCAAATATATGTGCTTTTTCACGTAAATCAGGTTGAATCACAATGTCTGCTCGCTTGAGTTCTTCTTGAGCTAAACGATTTTGCATAATATTGATATTTTGGTTAAACAAGCCCCAAACATTAGACGTTTCGGTATGAATAGGTCGTGCCAAAATATCTACTGCAATAATAATATCTGCCCCTAAATCGCGTGCAACATCCACAGGAACAGGGCTGACCAATCCGCCATCAACATATTCTGTGTCTTCAATAATCGTGGGAATGAACATACTTGGAATCGACACCGAAGCACGAACAGCCTGCCCCGTATTGCCATAGTTGAACACGACTTTTTTGCCATTCTTTAACTCGGTTGCCACCACATACATTGGGGTTTTTAGCAACTCTAAAGGCACGTCATCAACTTGCTCATTGATATAATCTTCAACTTTTTTACCGTCAAAAAAGCCTTTTTTGTCCAAGCGTATTTCTCGAACATCATTGGCTTTCATATTTAAGGCGATATCTCTTAACTCATTGGCACTTTTACCTGATGCATAGATTGAACCCACAATGCTACCCGCACTGGTTCCAACAATGAAATCTGGGTGTATTCCCTGCTGTTCAAGTATCTGAATGGCGCCAATGTGTGCATAACCACGTGCCCCACCACTCCCTAAAACCAAAGCAACAATCGGACGCTTTTCCTGCTTTTTCACTTTTTTAAAGTCAATGCGGTTATTCGCCACCTGTGCAGGTGCTGCTGTATAAGTCCGAATTTGTGCGGTTGTTTCAGCGCTGACCGTTTTTGAGCCCACACTTTGACAACCTACAAGGCTGATTGCGAATGCAGTCATCAAAACAGTTATGCTTTTCATTGAGAGATATTCCAAATGCAACTCGAGATTTGAAGAGAAAAAGTAGTCTAATCAGTCCGCATTCACGTCACTGTTATTATTCGTTAATGCCTATGACCGATGCACATTATATTGACATACAACCTAGAAAGTCATTGGCTGTCAAAATTTCAATGTCTAGCAGAATTTCCACATCAGGATTTTAGACTTTATCTAGCAAAAAAAGCCCCGATAACGGAGCTTTTTTTAGTTAATTTTTGACTTTACCAAATATCGGAATTAACGCGATCCTTATACTTTGGATGTTCATCCATTTTAAACACTGGCTCTTTTACACCACGTTTTAACTGTGAGGTGTAGTCTTTCATCAACATCAATAAGAATGGAGTCAGCAATAAAATCGCAAAAAGGTTAATACTCGCCATCACGCCCATGAAGAGATCCGCTAAGTTCCAAATCAGAGGCACACTCATGATTGAACCAAAGTACACCATCATCAGGACGAATACACGGAATACAAACATGACCTTAGGATTGTTATTGATAAACTGCACATTACCTTCAGCATAAGCATAGTTACCGATTACTGAAGAATAAGCGAATAAGAACAAGATAATAGCAAGGAAGTCATCTCCCCATGCGCCAATCTGGCTTTCAAGCGCCATTTGCGTCAAAGCAACGCCTTCAAAGCCTGCATTTTCATACAAGCCAGATGCCAAAATAATGATCGCCGTACAGGTACACACGACAAATGTATCGACAAAGACACCGAGCATCTGAACTAGGCCTTGATTGACAGGGTGTTTAACATCTGATGCTGCCGCAGCATTGGGTGCAGAGCCCATACCCGCTTCATTCGAGAATAAACCACGTTTAATCCCCTGCATCATTGCCATAGAAACCATGGCACCGAAAAAACCACCTGCCGCAGCATCAAATTCAAAGGCTTTACTGAAAATTAACTGGAAAATATCTAGGAGCATCGCAAAGTTAGCAAATGCAACATAGAAAGCAACTGCGAGATAAAGCAACGCCATAAAGGGTACAAATCTTTCTGCAACTTTGGCGATTCGTTTAATCCCGCCAAAAATAATCAGCGCAGTAATGAACACCAAGAACAAGCCCACCCAAGAGATTTCGAAACCGAAACCACCTAAGTCTAAAATGATATTGGCTTTATCCCAGCCCCACGCATGTGAGGTCGCACCTGTAATCGCATTGGCTTGCACCGCATTAAAGACAAAACCGTAAGTTGAAATCAGCGCGATGGCAAAAACCACACCCAACCACTTTTGCTTCAAGCCTTGCGTGATGTAGTACGCTGGACCACCACGAAATTGCTGATTTTGCGTATCACGCACTTTAAAAAGCTGTGCAAGTGAAGATTCCACAAATGCTGAACTCATCCCTAAAAATGCGGTAAACCACATCCAGAACACCGCACCAGGCCCACCAATCGCAATCGCAATTGCAACACCTGCAACGTTACCTACACCGACACGACTGGCTAACCCTGTCACAAAGGCTTGGAATGGTGTAATCCCATGTTCATCATCGCCTTCTTTACGGCTAGATTTCATCACTTTAATACTATGAAAAAATAGACGAATCTGGACTGCGCCAGTGATTAAAGTATAGAAAATACCAACAGCCACTAAGAATACGACTAAGAAATCCCAAAGCGGATCATTAAAAACTTTGACCCAGCCCATGAGAGTTGCATTTAATTGTTCATCCATAATCAATACCTAAAATGCGAATACAAAAAAACAAAGGCTCTAATTTAGAGCCTTTGTAGAATTAAGCGAAAAATTTGAGAATTAACTGAATAACCGTCGCATTAATTAAGTCAACAAAGAATGCACCACATAGCGGTACAATTAAGAATGCCTTATGTGAAGGGCCATACATATTTGTAATCGCTTGCATATTTGCCACAGCCGTCGGCGTTGCACCCATACCAAAACCACAGTGACCTGCTGATAAAACAGCAGCATCATAGTTTTTACCCATGACACGGAAAGTCACAAAAGCAGCATACAAAGCCATCGTCAGCATTTGTGCACCCAAAATGACTACAAGTGGGCCAGCGAGATCGGATAATTGCCATAACTTTAATGACAACAATGCCATCGCCAAATACAAAGATAGAGATGCATTACCAAATACATCGATAGCGCGGTCGAAAATTTGTACACGGAAAATACCTTCCAGTACATTTCGTAAAATTACGCCGCCAGCCAGTGCCCAAACAAATGTCGGTAATTCAAATACAGTACCTTTACTAAAATCGGTCATGAAGTCCGCAAATGCTAAACACCCTGCAAATAAACCTAATGTGGTAATTGCATTATCGGCTGTAATAAGGCGAACTCGATGCGGATATTCAAACGGTACATATTCTGTTGAATTAATATCTGCTAGAGGAGTGTTATCACTTTTTTCAATTTGTTAATGAGTACGAGGCGTTGCAAGTTGATAGCGGTTAATTAATAGCTTAGCCAGTGGACCACCGATAATACCGCCAATAATCAAACCAAATGTCGCACTTGCCATACCTAAGGCTAATGCACCTTGAATGCCATGTTGAACTTCTAAAATTTCACCCCATGCGCCTGCAGTACCATGACCACCGGTAAGGGTAATAGAACCTGCAATCAAACCAATAAGAGGGTCAATACCTAGCACCGTCGCAAGACTGATACCTACGAGGTTCTGCACCATGATGAATGAAGCGACAGCGACGATAAAGATGACCAAGCCGATTCCACCCTCTTTTAATTTGGCAAAGTTTGCACTCAAACCAATAGAAGCGAAGAAAATCAGCATGAAACTTGTTTGTAATTCACTACTTGTGGTAATGCTATAACCCCAAAGACTATGCACCACCAAAGAAATAATCGCGGCAACTAAACCACCGGCAACAGGCTCTGGAATGTTATATCGGCCTAAAAAGCCAATACGATTAACTAGAAACCGTCCCAACAAAAGCACAATTACCGCTGCGATTAAGGTATAAAACGCGTTAAAACTAAATTCCATATAATTTGTCCAAAATTATTTGAATATTTTTAAAGCTCTTCTATCAGCATTAGCTGCCTTTATGGTCTGAAATACAACTACATTTTGTAATTTCAAATCAATAATGCAATTAAACGACTCAAGCTAAAGAGTTTGAAAAATATTCATCATCTGATTCAAATAAGTAAGTCTGAGCTTTAAAAATCAACTCAAAATGACTAACAAATCGCTAAAAGTTTTAAATTGAGAAACAGCCTCAAATGAAGCAAATTTAATGACAGAACATTGTGTATGTCTGTACTGTTTCGCACTATTTCTGAAAAGTCGCACATTATGCAGCCTGAACAATAAAATTTCAGTACTTTTTATTACAAAAAGTTAATTTTTCTATAATTTAAAGTTATATCCAATTGTTTTTATTTAAATGCATTCGTATTTTTTATCTATATAAAATATTAAAGATTTAAGCGTGATCTATACACTGTACGTGGTTCAACGCCTGCTTTAACCAGTACGACATCATGACTCAGGCGATTTAATGAATCTATCTGTTTAGTGCTGTGAGTTCATTTGTGTTAATACATCCTCTGTTTAAACAAAAAAAGCCTGAACTAAGTCAGGCTTTTTTGATCGATTCTGATCGATGATTTGAGCTTAGAAGCTATATTTAGCCATTAAGCCAACGCGGTCATCGTTATAAGATTCACCAGCAAAGTTTTTGCGTTTACCGTTCACATATTCCAAGCCAAGTTCAACTGGTTTTACAGGTGCGTAAATAAAGTTAATCCAAGCTTGCTGTGCTTCTTCGTTCGCATTTGAATTCAATGCATCTTTCGCATACGCGCTGCCATCATCCGCAAATAGCGCGCCGTAAGCTAAAGTCGAACGTAGTTTTTCATTAAACTTATAAGTTGCACCCACTTGTACAGCAGTGAATTTGTTTTGCTCGATGTTTCCATCTACAACAGAGTAAGCCGAGTTAGAACCATATAAATAGTTGCTGTTGCCTTCTGTATACGAGACATCACCATTCAATTTCAATTGATCAGTCACTGCATAAGATGCACCCGCTGCTACACCCCAAGCTGTTTCTGTATCATCCGCAGCTTTAGATTTGTAGTTTTCAACCAATGCACGAGCTGAAGCGGTACCTTTACCTGCAGCAAAACCTTGAGTCACTTTGGCAGTTAAGTTTGGAAGGCGATATGTCGGATCTGCAGCAACAGTCCCTTTACTATCCCCTTCTTCCGCAGAAACAAATAGTTGAGTATCTGGAGCTAATTTGTAGTTATAACGAACTTGAGGAATACGTGTAGTACCACCACCCAAGTTTGTATTGAAATCAATCATTTCTGGTGCATGGCTAGACAAGAAGTTAGATGTCGTTTGACCAAATAACCAGTTGTTAAAGGTTAAGTAACCGTGACGTAAGCGAAGTCCATCATTTGAACCACTTGCATCTGCAAAGTCGACTTCAATTTTACCGCCCACTTTATTATCACCACCGACAGGTGCTGTAAAATCTAAACCAAAACGTGTGGTTTTTGCAGTTGCGCGAAGTTTATCTCGTGCTTCTTCTTTAGACGTATGTACGTTGTTGAAGTCGTTATCCGCACCTTCAATGATGTAGTTTGCATCACCACGAACAAAACCATAAAGACTTACATCTGCACCTGTTTTAGATTTCAAGCTTGCAGCTGGAGTAGCTGGTGGCGGTGGTGGTGCAACAGGACGCGCTTTAACTTGCTGAATCTCTGTTTGTTGCTGTTGTTGAACTTGCTGCTGCGCTTTAATCAAACTTTTCAGTTCTGCAACTTCTGCACGTAATTGTTCAATTTCAGAAGTATTGCTGCCTGCATGAGCCATTGAGACCGTAGCCAAACTCATGGCAACAACAAGGGTTTTCATTGGGTGGAATACAGTTTGAGTTTTCATCCTAAGCTCTCTATTGTCCTGTCATTGTTGTATGCCCTAACTCTGGGCGCTTTGTTATTCGCCTATTTGAGCGGACAAATTTCAAGCTGCATATCCGTGCTTTAGTCGCATTAAAGTCCCAACTTGCAGCCCTTAATAACGAAATACTTGAAAGCAAAAAGCAAAAACGCTGAATCCATCACTGAAAATAGACTGAAATATTTAGTTAAAATTCAGACTTAGCCGATTCAGATGGCAAAAAAGCTCAACACTCATACCTTAAAGGTAAATATCCATACCCTATAGGTATGTCATAAAAACGATAAAATCCGACACATTACCGATAGAGGCATTCGATATGTAGTGATCTAGCATAAAGCACTGTGTTTAATGCAAATAATACTTATTTATCAGTTGCTCTATTTCATTACAATGGGACTACAGCGATCCACCGTTTCACTTTTTATTTTCAAGTGGATGATTGTTTAGAGATAAATTTCGAGTAAACAGATACTGCCCTCACAATGGGAAAATAGCACCCTCATTCATCGTTATGGATGATGAACATTTATAATGAGTGACGCGGATATTTGATCAAAATACTAGTACGTTGATGACCGACGTTTAAGTCAAATGACCTAAACATCATCACCTGCATTCAGCTCACCCCATCGTTGAAGCTTTTAAACTGCGCATAGTAATCATTGCAACAACTACAAATAGCAACATAATCAGGGCCATATTGATCAGCGCTGACCATACTAAAAAGTTCAAAAACACTCCGGCCAATAGACCACAGGCAAATTGCATACTTCCCATAATGGCACTGGCTGTGCCAGCTCGTGAGCCTTGTTCAGACATCGCCAATGCCATGGCATTTGGCCCAGTGAAGCCGATTGAAGCAACACATAAGAACATGCCAAACATTACAACAACGATAGATGAAAGATAAAATAGCCCCGCCACCAATAAGATCAGCACACCACATAATTGAAGTGCATTACCCAAGTGCAATCGATGGCGAACATCCAGTCGATTTGCAAGTTTCTTATTGAGGGTTGAAAACACCATAATCCCTAAAGCATTCGCACCAAATACGTAAGCAAATTGCTGTTGGCTCAGTCCATAACCATCCATCAAAATGGCAGATGAGCCACTGATATAACAAAATAAAATTGCGCCAGAAAAACAGCCTGTGAGCATCGGTTTACGGAAAGTTTCGTCCTGTACAATCGCACCATATAAACCTAAGACTTGTTTCAAACTTAATTTTAAGCGTCGCTCAACAGGCAGGGTTTCTTGAAAGAAAAAATGTACGCAGAAAAGACAAAAAATACCGACAAGTACCAATACCGCAAATATGTATTGCCATTCAAACACCTGCAATACCCATGCGCCTAAAGTAGGTGCAATGATCGGTGCAATTGTTGTCACGATCATCATACTGGCAAAGGCTTGAGCAGAAGCTTGCATACTTAAGCGATCACGAATTGCTGCACGGGCAATCACCACACCAACACAGCCACCCAAGGCTTGCAAAACGCGAGCCGCGATCAAGCTCCATTCACTTTTGGCAAAGACACACAGAAAACTGGCACAAATATATAAAACCAAACCGAAATATAGCGGTGTTTTACGCCCAATGCGGTCGCTGACCGGCCCGTAAATTAACTGTCCAATCGCCAAACCCAAGAAATACGCTGGAAGACTATTGGCCACTTGTTGCGTTGTCACACCAAAATCGTCGGCCATTTGAGGTAAAGCCGGCAAATACATGTCGATTGAAAGTGGACCTAAAGCAGTCAGCAACGCCAACAAGACGATCCAGCGTTGAGAAAATTCCTTTTGTGATTCGACGCTTTTCATAAGAATAATTCATTTATCGCAAGCAAGTTTTGCAGACAAGTTTACACTGCACATAGTATTATTTCTTGGCTTCAATGTGAAAATTCACACGATACACATTGCTTACTGTCCCATCGCTTTAGCAAAGGAAAAATTTTGAACGCCTGGCTCGCACGACTGAAACAAGCAACCTATAACACGACCTTTATGTATAACTTGCGCATGGTCATTGCCTTCGCAGGAACAGCCTTTGTCCCATATTTTTTAGATCAGCAATTGATGACCATTCCCCTCACTTTGGGTGTGGTTGCCGCAGGTCTAAGTGATATCGATGACCGCTTTTCAGTCCGCGTGCTCAATCAAATTTATACCTATATCGGGTTCTTTGTTACTGCGGTATCCATTTATCTGTTGTTCCCGCATCCGATTTTATTTGCTTTGGGGCTGATTGTGTCTTGTATCGGTTGGATTCTTTTGGGTTCATTGGGTCGTCGCTATGCCACCATTTCTTATGGCTGTCTGGTGATCTCCGTGTATTCCATGCTAGGGGTCGAACTTTTTGAAAATTGGTATACACAAGCAGGTTTATTGGTCATCGGTGCGATGTGGTATGGACTGCTTTCGACTTTGAGCTTTCTACTGTTTCCTGTACGTCAAGTTCAGGACAAATTGGCGCAAAGCTATTCATCTCTAGGTGACTTCTTATTTGCAAAATCTAACTTGTTTGATGTCGATATGACACCAGAAAGTTACCAGCAAAGTTTGATTGAGCTATCGCTAGAAAATGGCAAATTAATTGGCATTTTCAACGATATGAAAACAGCCTTATTAACGCGTTTAAAAGGCGACCGTGGACAAAAAGATACGCGTCGTAGCCTGCAATATTATTTTGTCGCGCAAGACATTCATGAACGTGCCGATTCCGCGCATATTGATTATCAAAAATTGACCCGTATTTTTGAACATAGTGATATTTTATTTCGCTTTCAACGTGTGCTTTCAATTCAAGGAAAAGCCTGTAAAGATTTGAGTATCAGTATCTTACAGCGAAAGCCATATCATCATAATCAACGCTTTAAACATGCATTCCACAATCTAAAACTGTCACTCGAAAAGCTGCGTGAAGAGCAAAAATATGATGAAGTTTGGATCAACTCTTTATTTGCTTTATACCAAAACCTAAAAGGCATCGATGCGCAATTACGTAATGTCGAAACCGAGCGTTATATTGACCGACAATACCTGATTGAAAATCGTTTAAAAGATGATGATTTAAAAGGTTGGGACGACATCGTCATTCGATTCAAACAACATTTGAGCCCTGAATCGGTGCTGTTCCGTCATGCTGTGCGTTTATCGACCGTGTTATTTATTGGTTATATTTTTGTCCAAGTGACCAATATCAGTTATGGCTATTGGATTTTATTGACTGCCCTGTTTGTCAGCCAGCCGAACTTTAACGCCACCAAGCGCCGCCTCTATTTACGTATCATTGGCACCTTGGTCGGGATTATTTTAGGTTATGCAATTTTATATTTTGTCCCTTCTGTCGAAGGTCAGTTATTGCTACTCATTTTAAGTGGCGTATTGTTTTTTGAACTACGTAGTAAGCAATATGCACAAGCCACTGCGTTTATTACCATTTTGGCGCTGATTAACTTTAACTTAGATGGCATGGGTTTTGCCGCAGCTATGCCGCGTATGATTGATACACTGATTGGTTGTGCCTTGGCATGGTTTGGTGTGAGTTTCATTTTCCCAGATTGGAAATTCCGTCGCCTGCCTCGGACCATCAGTCGTTCTATTCAAGCGCAGTGTGATTATTTGGCCGAAGTGGTTGAACAATACAAATCTGGTCGTAATAACGGGTTGAATTATCGTGTGGTCCGTCGTGCAGCACATAATACCGATGCAGAAGTAGCATCACTGATTTCCACATTAGCCACCGAACCCGATACCGATCCGACTCAAAAAGCTTTAGCCTTTGAGTTTTTGTGCCTCAATCATACCTTTATTAGTTATATCGCGGCCTTAGGTGCGCATCGTGAAAAAATTCAAGGCCAACAGGTCTTAGCCTTATTGGATAAAGCTGCGGATGACATTCAAGGTGCATTGCTACGTGACGAAGTTCCAGACTTATCTGCGCAAAATATGTTGCAAGAAATCCGTCAGCGTTTGTCACAAAACAGTGAGGAAGATCAGAAAGCCTTAATTGTGCTACAACAGCTTTCTTTGATGTTTAACGTGTTGAACCAATTTAGCCAATTGAAACAAAATCTCAGTCATGAGCATGATCAGGCATCGACTGAACTGGCTTCGCTATAATTTGGATGATTTTGGAACAATATACTCACTGAATTGGTATAAATAATGCTAAACTTTTTACAGTTTTAAATCTGTTACTTTCACTATGACCGCAAAAAATTTATACGCCTACACGCTAGAGCCAGTGGCTTATGAAATTTCTGAAGAAGAACAACGTTATGCTCAACTTGTTCTGTCTCGCAGTAACTTCAAAATTGGCAAAAAAGCATGGCTAATTATGGGTGCAATTCTTGCACTGGCACTCTTGGGCCTCATCTTTATTAAGAACTATTCAACAGTATTTTGCTGGGTAGCTATTGTCTGTGTCGTGATTTACTTCCTTGTGCGTAAATTCGGTATCGAATGGTATGCGAAACGCAAACTGAACGAAGTCCCTGTACAAGAAATTAAAGGCATTCGTATGGGTGTTCAGCCGCATGGGATCTCAATGCAGCAACGTATGGGCGCAAACATGGGTACGATGACTGTCGGTTGGAAAGACATTCATGAATGGTATGACACCAAAGACTTCATCCTTTTAAACTTTAAAGTGAAGGGTCAAGACGGTGCATACATCTTGCCTAAACGTATGGATAGCAAGAAGTTTCCATTTTCGACCATTCGTAAGCACTTAAATGAAACTGTAGGCCCAGCTAAAGCAATTTAAGCCAAACAGACATTTATGTATAAAAAAACCTCCACTTTTTGGAGGTTTTTTTATCTGTTTAATTTTCGAATGATCATTGATAATTACAATAATGAGAATGAATATTACTTACTTTTTCCACATTCTCTACTACATCATCGTTTATAATTCGTCGCAATTCAGCAACCTTTTATCAATATTAAATCCATCATGTTTAAGAAAACCCTTTTCCAGATTCACTGGTTCTTGGGGATTAGTGCCGGCTTAATACTCTCGCTCATGGGGGTTACAGGTGCCATTTATTCCTATGAACAGCAAATACTTAAAGCAATCAATCAGGACAGTTATGTAGTTCAGGTTCAACAGCAGCCTAAACTAACCCCTGCTGAGCTTTATGAGCACTTTAGTCAGTCTGATCCTGACATGAAAATTAACAGCATCTCTATTGCCTCAGATGCTACCGCCTCAAGTACCGTGAATATTGTCAAGGAAGGTGCTCGTCGTGGCTATAACATGATGGTTAACCCCTATACAGCCGAAGTTTTACCTGAAATCAAAGGTCAAAAATTCTTCCAGTTTGTACAGCAACTACACCGTAATTTAACTGTTGGCCCTGTAGGTAAACAAATTACCGGCGCATGTACACTGATGCTGATTTATTTTGTATTGAGTGGTTTGTATCTGCGTTGGCCAAAAAGACATTCTGTAAAACAATGGCTTGCAGTAAAACCGAAACTCAAAGGACGTAATTTCCTATGGGATTTACATGCAGTCGTCGGCACATGGGTGATTGTTTTTTATCTCATTTTGGCATGTACAGGTCTGTACTGGTCTTATGACTGGTGGCGTAATGGCATGTTTAAGGTCATGGGCGTTGAACGTCCACAGCCCCAATTACAAGAAGGGCCAAAAACGAATGGGCACCCTACTGAACAGGCAGGTGCAAAGCAAGGTGGTGAAAAACAAGCCACTGAAGCAGGACAATCTCGAGGTGAACACCAAGCACGTTCTGAAAGCAATCCTGCAACGTCAGGTCTCTCTGAACATGGCGCTCAAGAAAATAAACATGGTGCTGAAGGTCGCGGAGAAAAACGTGGTCTAAAACCTAAACAAGTAAATATTGCTCTTACGCAAAGTTGGAACGGCTTTAATCAAAATATTGGTCGTGAATACTCAAGTGTCACTTTTAATATTCCGAAAAAAGCCAATGGTGAATTAGAGATTAACTTCGTCGATGCAGTCCCTCAACATGAGCGTGCTCGCAACAAAGCGACTTATAACTACCAAACGTCTGCTCTCACCGATATCGAGTTATACGAAGATAAAAAGTTAAATGAAAAAATCATGACCAGCATGTTACCTGTGCATCGTGGTAGTTTCTTCGGACCGATTTATCAGTTCTTTGCGGTTATTGCATCCCTCATGATGCCGCTGTTCTTTGTCACAGGATGGATGCTCTATCTCAAACGTCGTAAACAGAAAAAACTGACACAGCAAGCCCGTCAAAGCTTAGCACCAGTTACCATCGACCCAAATGCACAGCCTTGGTTAATTTGCTATGCATCACAAACAGGTCAGTCTGAACAATTGGCATGGCGTACAGCAACAAGCTTACAAGAGGCTCATCAGCCTGTAACAGTGAAACCTGTTCAGCAACTTTCAGCAGATGACTTAACTCAAGCCTCTCAGGTTTTATTTGTTGCAAGTACTTATGGCACTGGCGAAGCACCTGACCTCGCTTCAAGCTTTGAACGTAAACTGATGACACAACGCCTCGATTTGAGTCATGTTCAGTTTGCCGTTTTAGCTTTAGGCTCTGAAGAATATCCGGATACGTTCTGTAGCTTTGGTCATGCGATTCATCGCTGGATGCAAAGTAATGCTGCGAAGCCCCTGTTTGACACAATTGAAGTCAATAATGGCGACACCCAAGCCATTCAAGCATGGAATAGCGCTTTAGCCAAAGCGACTAAACTTGAACTTCAGCACATGCAAATTGAAAAAACTTTTGATGCATGGACATTGACCAAACGTGATCTACTCAACCCGAACAGTTTAGGTGCCCCTGCATTTAATATTGAGTTAAAACCGCAACATGAAGCCAACTGGCAAGCGGGTGATATTGCAGAGATTCAGCCGGGTAATAGTGCTGAACGTATTGCAAACTTCATGCAAAAGTACCAAATTCAAAGTCAGCAAGTGGTTGATTCTACTCAGCAACGCATTGAAGATGCATTATTGGATCGCAACCTAAATACGGATGTTGAACCATTTGCCAATCTTGATCATTTGCTCGAACAGCTTCCACCGCTTCCAACTCGCGAATACTCCATTGCCAGTATTCCAAGTCAGCAAGTATTACGCTTAGTGGTACGTCAGCAGTCCAATGCGGATGGTGAGCTTGGTTTAGGCTCTGGTTGGTTAACACAACATGCAGCGATCAACAGCACACTACAACTGCGTATTCGTACCAATGAATCATTCCATCTAATTGCAGATAATCGTCCTGTGATATGTATTGGTAACGGTACCGGTATTGCTGGTTTACTCAGCTTATTACATGCACGCGTTCGTCAAGACTATACGCAAAACTGGCTGATTTTTGGTGAGCGCCAACGCGCACATGATTTCTTTTATCAAGACATCATTGAAGCATGGCAAAACACCGGTTTAGTACAACGCATAGACCTCACCTTCTCTCGTGATCAAACGGAGAAACGCTATGTGCATCATGAGCTACGTGACCAAGCGACCTTATTAAAATCATGGGTAGAACAAGGTGCCGTGATTTACGTCTGCGGTAGTATCAATGGTATGGCAACTGACGTTGACCACGCATTAATTGATATATTAGGTGAAGATATTGTTGCTGAACTGCGTCAAGCTGGACGTTACCGCCGTGATGTTTACTAATAAGATGTTTACTAATCAATAGCCCCAACTCAAAACCAGACCTCGTGTCTGGTTTTTTTCACGCTATACTTAGGCCAAATACGGATACTGCTTTAATTTTTTGAATGAAAAGAATACTACTGCTTTGTGTAGGCTTGCTGCTCTGTGTAGATGCCATTTGGTTGCTTACATTAGATAAAATTCATTTAGGCATTCTTTTACCCTTAGTCATTGGGTGTATTTTTCTTATATCCGGACTATTTACAACCCAAATCCACAATATTTTAGATCATTCCCCCAAACTCAAAAGGCTCTGGCGTGCGGCATGGTGGTTGTTTTGGCTTTGGCTATTGAGCCTTTTGCTGTTTTTTGCGTATTTACACTTCAATAGCCACCAATCTAAGCCATTTACTTCCTTCCAAGCCATCATCGTTTTGGGTAGCGGTATTGAAAATGGTCAACCCTCTCCGACCTTAAAGGCGCGTCTCGATGCCGCAGCACCGTATGCCTTGCAACAACCCAATACTATTATGATCATGACCGGTGGTTTAGGCTTTAATGAAAAAATGACCGAATCTTCCGTCATGAAACGCTATTTACTTCAACACTATGACATTTCAGCGGCAGGCATATATGAAGAAAGTAAAAGTACCAGTACAGAACTCAACCTGATCAACAGTAAAATGATTTTAAAACAACATCAGATTTCTCTTGATGCCCCCATTGCAATTGCCAGTAGTGACTTTCACCTCCCACGTGCAAAAGCAATTGCACGAAAGTTAGGCTATACACAAGTGTATACCATTGCAGCACCTACACCGCTGTACATCCGCTACAACTCTTGGTTACGTGAATATTTTGCCTTTTTGAGTGGTTTTGTACTCAATGAATATTAAAAAAGCCCTTGTTCGACCAATGAACAAGGACTTTTTATGCTGTAAATAAACCATTAATTTAAACGAATACTACGTGGCAAAGGAATTTTAAGGTTTTCAAAAATTTCTGGGCGCTGTTGATAGACTTGATATAAATAATTTTTAATATCTAACAGCATCTTTTCAGGCGCAACCAAAATATTTTGCCCTTCTGGGGTTAAATCTAAAGATACTGTAGTGCTCTCGCTGCGTAAAAACGGAATGACTTTTTCGATAAAGTCTTTTAATGAAATTTCCTGAATTTCATAATTGGACCAATTGTCTTTAATTAATAAACGTGCCAAACCACGGTTTTGCCAAATGGCGAAGGAACGTTGACCTGTAGGTGTCGCACAAAGTGCCCAACCATCTTGATATAACGCAATCACGCCACCTTGAGCGACCATATTTTCAATAAATTGTTTATAGGTTTCTTGAGGATTGTAATTTGTGGTTTGAGTTTTAGACGCTGCCTTGCGCTGATATGGATTTCTCATAGATCACATACAATATTAAAATTATTATAGAGCGGATTCTATGTAAATCAGAAAATTTAGGCAAGCTTTTGGATAAAGAAGTTTCTATAGAAGAATATGGTGGGCGCTGACGGGATCGAACCGCCGACATTCTGCTTGTAAGGCAGACGCTCTACCAACTGAGCTAAGCGCCCTGAGCGAAGAGTAACAAAGCGAAGCTTTGTCTGAGCGCAAGAGAAAAATCGAAGATTTTTCTAAAGGCATTCTCTTGAACAGAGATTTTTAAGATAAATGGCGCAGCGGACGGGACTCGAACCCGCGACCCCCGGCGTGACAGGCCGGTATTCTAACCAACTGAACTACCGCTGCATCACGTAGTTTCTTTCGAAACACAACCTATATCTTAAAAGATATGGTGGGCGCTGACGGGATCGAACCGCCGACATTCTGCTTGTAAGGCAGACGCTCTACCAACTGAGCTAAGCGCCCTTAAAGGGTACAACAATTATATTCTTTGAAATGGCGCAGCGGACGGGACTCGAACCCGCGACCCCCGGCGTGACAGGCCGGTATTCTAACCAACTGAACTACCGCTGCATCGCAAAAAATATGGTGGGCGCTGACGGGATCGAACCGCCGACATTCTGCTTGTAAGGCAGACGCTCTACCAACTGAGCTAAGCGCCCTCAAAAGATCTATCATGTAAATGGCGCAGCGGACGGGACTCGAACCCGCGACCCCCGGCGTGACAGGCCGGTATTCTAACCAACTGAACTACCGCTGCACTTACACAATGTCGCTATTGTGGTTCAAACGAATTAAGATTTAAAGTGGCGCAGCGGACGGGACTCGAACCCGCGACCCCCGGCGTGACAGGCCGGTATTCTAACCAACTGAACTACCGCTGCACTCTAAATATCTTAACGCTGAAAAGGTTTGGTGGGCGCTGACGGGATCGAACCGCCGACATTCTGCTTGTAAGGCAGACGCTCTACCAACTGAGCTAAGCGCCCTTTTCAAAACATGTTCATCGTTTGATGAGGTGCATTATAGAGAATCCTCACGGTCTGTCAAACGCTTTTCTAACTCTTTTCCACTTTTTCTGTTTGAGTGATTAAAAAATAAGTTATATTGCGGAAAAATCAGTATTTTTGAACATTTTTTAGCTATAAACCTGTAAATTTATTACTAAAAATATGACTTATATTCTGCATCATTCACATAAAAACAGTTTTTCGCGTGGACTCATAGCTAATCGTTCAGCGAACCGACGATTAATTCACCACACACACTGCATTCTAAAACACCCTAGTGTACAAAATACATTCAAACACGACTTTCTGTTGGTTTGCGAGCATTAGTCCTGACAAAAGTCCTGACAAAAAAACGCCTTTCAAACTCACTTTAATTTTTCAAATCTTAGTTTTGATGCCATGAACTTCGGTTTTCATGGCTTGTGCTTTTAACGACGTGTTCAATGTTCAGTGATGTAAACCAGCGCATTTAATGGAATCAATTGATAAAGTTCTACAACATCGCTGTTTCGCATGCGAATACAACCATGTGACATCGGTATACCCATAGGCTCGCGATCTGGTGTGCCATGAATATAAATATAACGTTTATAAGTATCACAGCCCTCACCTGCATTAAAGCCGGGTTCTAAACCACTGAGCCATAATATTCGAGATAAAATCCAATCCCGATCAGGGTGTGATGCAGCAAGTTGCTCGTCGTAAACCTCTCCGGTCCACTGACGTGCTTTAAAAACTGCATTTTGAGGTTGTTGTCCACCAAACTTTTCAGCGACTTGATGCCAGCCTCGTGGGGTCTTACCACTATTTTCCTGCTCACCAATGCCATTTTTACCCGATGAAATCAGGTAAAACTTATTCAGCTTCGGCAAAGTTAAAGTTTGATCTTTCAAGTTAATCAGGATATCGGCTTGATCTTGGGTATATTCAGACATGCTCTTGCTCTTTCTGCTTATCTTTATCTTCTTGTTTAGTCTGCGGCGATTGTTCAATAGTCCGCATCTGATTTGGCTCAGGTCGTGTCCATAACCAAATACCAACGATCAACATGGTTAAGTCCGTGAAAATCTTGACGGCAATCGGTGCAGAAGTAAAAAGCATAATCAGACCACTCACAAACATCATGATCGATGCAAACCATTTTGCTTTGCGGGGGACGGTGCCATTTTCGCGCCAAGCGCGTAGGGTTGGGCCGTATTTAGGATGATTCAATAACCAAGCATCCATTTGTGGCCAGCCTTTTGAAGCTGCCCATGCTGCTAATATTAAGAAGACTGTCGTGGGCATTCCCGGCAATAAAGCCCCTATAAAGCCTAAAATGACAAAGACAACCACTAAGCTTCGCCAAAACAACGTCTTCATACCGCTACCCTGAACTTTCAATTCAGGTAGTATAAGATGTTTTTAACAATTATCCGTTGTTATTCTGCATTATTCGAAAGGTTTCAATATGGCTGTAACCCCGACAACGTCGTCTTATTTTGAGCCATGGTTGCAATTTAAACAGCCCTTAGTTCGCCAATTGGCTTTCTGTATTGCTAGCCCAAATATTCTGCAGCAAATTCCCAATGAACTCGAAATCCGCTATCCCTTTCATTTTCATCCAAGCGAGCTTTGGCAAAAACATTTTGAAGCCTACCTTCCCCGTTTAAAACAACTCGAACAACACCCAAGTGCATTAGTAGAATTTTTACAAAAATTAAAAAGTACTCGCCTTGGTTTACGTTTCGAAATGTTTATATGGTTTTGGCTTCTCGATCACCCATACCATCCCTACCAGTTACTCGGACATAGCATTCAAAAAATTGACGGCCCTCGTACAGTAGGTGAACTCGATTTTGTTTTAAAAAATACCGAAAGTGATGAAGTTGAACATTGGGAAGTGGCTTTAAAATATTATCTAGCCGAGCGTGATTTTCAATTACCCTATTGGTATGGCTTAAATCGTAGTGATACTTTGGCTCGTAAGCTTAATCATTTCACCCAAAAACAATTCCAATTTGATGAAGCACTTGGGCAGCAAATTCAACAGCGCTATTGTGTTTTAAAAGGTCAATTATATTTACCTATTCAGCGTACCAACACATTGCCAAACTGGGTCAATCCTGCGCGCAGAATAGGTCAATGGGGACACGCTATTCCATCCACAAGTCAAGGCTATTATCGCTTACAACGACATGAATGGATCTGCGTGCAGCAGCAACCCACAAGTGAAACCGCTCATTGGTGGACAGATGGCCTGTATAAAAAAAGCAGTGATGAAAGCTATTATATGTATAGACAACCACGCTTGGTTTTACCGCAAATCACTTAAAATAACGGAAGGCGAAATTTGTAGTTTAGTAGAAATTACATTAATTTACTTAATCACCATAAAAACCACCTACTGTTTAATACGGCCATTTTTTAATCTAAATCTCACATCAGAATAATTTATTCCTCTAAAAATTATTCTTTCATAATGGAGAATACAGTCAATGAAAAAAATTCTAGCTGCATCACTTATGGTCGCTTTTATACTGACAGGTTGTAATACAGTAAAGGGTATGGGTCAAGACGTATCTAAAGCTGGAGATGCGGTAACCAATACTGCAGAGAAAACTTCAGAAGAAATTCGCCGCAATTAATTTATTTCCCAAGATTTTATAAAAGAGCCCTATTTTTTTAATAGGGTTTTTTACGTCTAAATTTCCCTTCGCTTGTTGATTCGCCTATTATATTGCGACATTTTTGACTTCTGTATTTAGCATGACCTCAACAGCAACTCTTGATCTCAGCCTAGAACTACTGCGCCAACCGTCGGTGACACCGATTGACCATACCTGCCAGAACATTATGGCGGATCGTTTAGCCAAAATTGGCTTTAACATTGAAAATATGCGTTTTGATGATGTAGATAATCTTTGGGCACGTAAAGGGACTGAAGCACCAGTATTTTGCTTTGCAGGTCATACGGATGTAGTACCTACGGGTAACTTGGATGCATGGGGTTCTGACCCATTTCTTCCTGAAATTCGCGACGGTAAACTGTATGGTCGTGGCAGCGCAGATATGAAAACCGCGTTGGCAGCTATGGTTGTTGCTTCAGAACGTTTTGTTGCAAAGCATCCAAATCATAAAGGTTCGATTGCATTTCTTATTACCTCTGACGAAGAGGGTCCTTCGATCAACGGGACTGTCAAAGTTGTTGAAACTTTAGAAGCGCGTAATGAAAAAATGACTTGGTGTTTGGTGGGTGAACCATCTAGCACCAACACACTTGGCGATATTGTTAAAAATGGTCGTCGTGGTTCGCTAAATGCGAATTTAACGGTTAAGGGTAAACAAGGGCACGTTGCTTACCCACATCTAGCGGTCAATCCAATCCATACAGCATCAAAGGCACTGGCTGAACTTTGCGATACCGTGTGGGATAATGGCAACGAATACTTCCCCGCAACATCTTTTCAAATTTCCAATATCAATGCCGGTACAGGCGCAACCAACGTTGTTCCGGGCACGATGAATTTACTCTTTAACTTCCGCTATTCAACAGAAGTGACGGCGGACGAACTCAAAGCACGCACCTTGGAAATTCTAGATCGTCATGGCGTTGAATATGATATCTCTTGGACCTTATCTGGTCTTCCATTCCTCACCCCTGTCGGTGAGTTAGTGAATGCCGCACGTGATGCCATTCGAGATGTTACAGGGACTGAAACAGAACTTTCGACCAGTGGTGGTACTTCTGATGGTCGATTCATTGCACCTACAGGTGCGCAGGTGCTTGAATTGGGTGTTTTAAATGCCACGATTCACCAAATCAATGAACACGTCAATGTGGCAGAACTGGAGCCACTTTCTGAAATTTACGAAAAGATTTTAGAAAACCTGTTGGCTTAAATATTCCCTGCATAGTCAAAAAAAAGGAACTCCATTGAGTTCCTTTTTTTATATCGCGTTTTGCAAATATTAAGCCGCTTGAAGCCCAATACTGTTTTGAATATTGGCTAAATTTGGAATATGAAATACCTGATCGGCCAGGCGTACATATTGGAAAATATTGGCGTCTTTCACAGCTTTTTCTTCATCAACCACTTCAGAAATACGCAGACGAATGGTTTTCGGCATTTCATTACACATCAGTGCAAAACGCTGTCCAACATCATCACCTTCAATCACCAAAGCCACGCCCTGATTTTTTGCAGGATCATTGACCGAGAAAACAGGCAATTTCAATTCATGCCATTCAACAAAAGGAACCTTGGTTGCACTATCGAGCGCTGAAAGCACAATATTTTGTGGCAACAACATTGGCTCTTTACCATGACAATCAATGATATACGCATCTATAAAACCGGTAGAAACCGTAATAAGATGTTGCAGTTCCTGTTGATCAATTTTATCGCTGACAACCTGAGAAACAGTATTTTGGCTCATAGATTACCCCTGCTTTTCTGCAATTAAAGCTTCAATATTGGCAAGCAATTCAGCTTCTTGGAATGGTTTACCCATATAGTGAGTCACACCTAAGCTAAATGCACGCTCACGATGTTTTTCACCTGTACGCGATGTAATCATAATGATTGGCAAGTCACGGTGAATGTCGTGGTGACGGACTAAGTTAGTCACTTCGAAACCATCCATACGTGGCATCTCAATATCAAGTAGCATCAAGTCTGGACGGACATTTTCAAGCTGTTCAATTGCATCCACACCATCTTTCGCTGTCACGATGTCATAACCTTGACGTTCAAGTAAGCGTGAAGTCACCTTACGTACTGTCACCGAGTCATCGACAATCATCACTAAACGACGCGCATTGGCTTGACGGCCCAAATCACGCTGCTCAGCTGAATGTTTAACACGCTGTGTAGTTTGAATTTGACGTGCAATATTTTGCCCATCCAAAATCAAACATACATGACCATCACCTAGAATCGTGGCACCTGCAATCGCGGCCACACTGGTAAATTGTTGACCAATTGGTTTCACCACGATTTGAGAACGTGAACCCACCAGCTGATCGACCAATAAAGCAATGGTTTGACCACTGTTGCCTTTAATTAACAGTACAGGCAATGAATGGCCGACATTATTTAAACGTGGAATTGGCTGATTACCCACAAACTCTGATAGATAACGTAGTTTGTAATTGGTATTGTCAATTTTAAACACGTCATCCTTACTATTGAAGTAAGTTTCAAGTGCCGTAGGTGTAATACGGACAATACGCTCAATTTGCGCTAATGAAATCGCATATTGCTGATCGCCAGCTTTCACCATCAAGGCATCGCTGACCGCTACCGTCGTTGGTACACGAATGGTAAAGGTTGTCCCTTTACCTAACTCAGACTCTACGGAAACATGACCACCCAAGGCTTTAATTTCACTTTGCACCACATCCAGACCAACGCCACGACCCGAAATTTGCGTTACCGCTTGTGCCGTTGAGAAACCTGGATGGAAGATCAATTGCAAGATTTCTTGTTTATCGAGGAACTGATCCGCTTTGATTAAACCAAGTTTTAAGGCTTTGTCTTTAATTTTGGTTTCATCAATCCCTTTACCATCATCACTGAAAGACACCAGTACATCAGTACCCTGACGACTAATGTTCAAGACGATGCTACCTACTTCTGGCTTTTTTAAAGCCAAACGGTCAGCAGTATCTTCTAAACCATGGTCGACCGCATTACGCAGCATATGTTCAAATGGTGTCACCAAACGCTCTAAGATCGTACGGTCCAATTCACCTTCTGTATTTTGAACAATCAATTCTGCAGGACGGTTCAAGGTCGAAGAGGTTTGACGCACAATACGTTGTAAACGTGGTAACAAACGATCAAATGGCACCAAACGGGTACGCATCAGACTTTCTTGAATTTCTGACTGAATACGTGATTGTTGTAATAACAGACCTTCCGCATCACGGATTTTTTCTGCCAAAGTACTCTTGAAGTCAACCAAATCCGACGCAGATTCGGCTAGAGATTTTGACAATTGGTTAATCGATGAATATTGGTCCATCTCCAATGGGTCGAAATCCGCATAGCGTGAATTTTCAGAACCATGTTTGGCAATAATTTGTGACTCAAGCTCACCATCCATTCGACGTAACTGGTCAGCAAGTCGCTTAATTGCTAACTCCATTTCATTCAAGGTATTGCCTAGCTGACCTAAGTCCATCTCAATACGTGAACGGTTAATCGAGTTTTCGCCTGATAAGTCAATCATCTTCTCGACGAGATCAGCCGAGATACGAATCATCTCATTACTGTTATCAGAAGAATTAGCTTCAGACCATTCACCCAACATAGATGGAGGTTCAACACCATCACCTTGAATAAATTCAAAGCCTTTACTGACAATACCTTGTTCTAATTCTGCAACACGGTTTGGCAATTGAACCGTAACATCCACATACTGAATGGATTCTAGGCTCAATTTGATGCTATCAAAATTACTATAGTCGTGGTTGAAGATCGCTTCTTTTAACCATGCCAACGTCGTTTTGAGTAAGCCGTCATATGCATTTGAGTTGAAATGATGAACCGCGAAATGCTCAAACGTCGTCTCAAGTTGATACGCAATTGCGGCAACAGGTTCATTTTCAACCATACGCGCACCACCCTTAATACTGTGGGCAGCACGTTGTAATTGAAGCAATACGTTACGGTCACTACGTTGTTCAGTCCATTGATTTAATAATTGAACGGCTTGTTCAAGAATTTCCTCAGACTCTTCAAGGAAGGTTTCTTCCATGACAGAACGTAGATCGTCATCTGGATGCTCAACATGTTCAGCAACCGCATGTTCAAGATGTTCAACAGCAGACTCAGTGTGAGCAGTCGTTTGAGCTTCAACCACTGCTTCTGCAGTGTCTTCAGCAACATCCATCGGCTCTGACACCGATACATCTGGTTCTACTGCTGTTTGTTCAGTTTCAGCAGAAATAGGGGCCGAAGCCAATGCAACAGCTTCTGAACGCTCTCCTGCCACAATTGACTGAATATTCTTGAGAATATCGATCACATTATTCGCTGGGTAGTCGATCCCTTGGTCACGAATGGTTTGAATACGATCTGAAATATCATCCTGCACTAAACGAATAATTTGAATTAACGCAGGCGTAATCGAAATTTGCTGACGAATAATGCGCTCATAAATCGACTCTAATTCATGCGAAATTAAACCCACATGAGACGCGGCAATCATATTTGCACCACCTTTTAGGGTATGCAAATAGCGCATTAAATTATTCAAAGCTGAAGTATTGGTCTGATCACGTGTCCAAGTACTGAGGTCTTGGTCAATCCCCACCAATAACTCTTCTGCCTCTTCAATAAAGATCCCTAAAAGATCTTCATCAAAGTCATTATTCGCATCAGCCGCTTGCATCTGTTGATGATCAAGTTGAATACGCTGACTTAATTGTGCAAAGTCTACTGCTGTTGTATTTGCAACAGCGGCTTTATCTTCTACTGTGGCAACAGGTTCAGCAACTACATGAGCTTCTGGTGTAGTCGTCGCTGCAACTGCTTCAATGTCTTGTTGAACAAATGCAGTCAGCTCATTTAAGAAACGCTGAACCTCTTCACTTAACACTACACGCTGACCCGCAGCTAAAGTGTCAAATAAGTGAATGAACTCTTGATGTGCTTGCGCAAATAACTCATAGCCATAATCAGCATGGAGCAATTCAGGCTTTTCAACTAAAGACTGATACGCTGCACACAGTTGAGTTGTGAAATCATGAATACCAACAGACGCACGATTATCTGTATGTTCGATCAACTCTAAAGCTTGCTGACTAAGCTGTTGAATATAGTCTGGGAATTCAGCAAGTGCACGTTTATCAAACTCAAATTCAGCATCTAATAACTGATCAATATTTAATTCGATTAGTTTAGAAACCAAACCTTGTGGATTATCTTCAGGCGCCAATTGATCTTGGCTAGCAAAACCATAATCATCCCAAGCGGCTTTGAAGGTTTCATAAATAGATGCAAGATTTGCCTTATCTCCTGAACGCAGCACGTGTAAATAATCACGAACAAATTCAGCATATTGAATCAATAAAGCAGTTTCTTTCGAGCTCGATACGATTTCGTCTTGCAATAAAGTTTTGAATAAATTTTCAACTTTTGAACTGGCTTCAAAAATCTCTTCGATTTGTGCCATCGACGAACTACCACGTAAGGTGTGTAGCGCGCGAATCAAGCCATTATAGTCTTGTGATTTACTGTCATCAGATTGGAGGAACTGATCAATCGTTTGTAGATGTTCTTCAGCTTCTTCAATAAAAATGCTCACTGTTTCTTCGACTAGTGATGCATCTGCATCCAATTGCTCAACAACAAATTCTGATTCAATGACCACATCAATCGTACTTTCAAGCACTTCTACAGGTGCTGTAGCTTCAACATCAGTCAGTTCTAAACCAGTGACACCATCTTCAGATTTTAATTGATCTGCCAGTTTTAATAATTCTTCGAGTGCAGGCTCAAGGCTGATATTTTGTTGTAATTGTTGCCCCATTAAAACCAATGGGCGTAAATCAACATCCAATTCGGCAACATTTTTAAACCGTGGATAGAGCTTATATTGATAAACATTTAAAACTGTTTGTGCAAACTTTTGAACGGTTGGCGTTAACTGTACTGAACCCGCAATGACACGGTTCAGCGTATCTTCAACTGCCCATGCAGTTTCACCCGCCGATTTTGCCCCGACCATACGACCCGAACCTTTCAGGGTATGGAAATGACGACGAATCGTCGTTAAAGTGTCTTTATCTTGTGGATTTTCCAACCAAGTTGTAAATAAACCCGCTAGTTCTTCAAAGATTTCTTCTATTTCTTCAACAAAAATCTCTAAAATTTCTGCATCTTGATCAAGATAACTATCTTCAGGAAGCGTAGTTGTTTCAACTAAATTTTTTAATATTTCTTTCATAGCTAAGGCTTCTTATGTTTTGCCACCAAGAAGGTTGCTCAAACTTAATTGTAACCATCACCTAAGACTTAACTGTGACGTTAAGTTCACCTTATCGATGTGTTATCTGTAATCGGTGCAGTACCCTAACCGTAGCTAAGGTACTGCAGGTTTGCGCCTGACTTACTCTGGGAGTTTAAAGTCAGATACAGATTCACGTAATGATTCAGCCATGTTCGCCAATTCAGATACCGAACGTGCAGTATCAAATGTTGCACTGGTGGTTTGCGAGGTAATTTCTTGTACAACGTTCATCGTTGTCGCAATATGACCTGCTGAAGCAGACTGAAGTTTTGCAGCATCCGAAATGTTTGCAATCAGTTTCGCCAAGTTACCCGATACAGACTGAATTTCATCCAGTGCTACGCCGGCATCCTTAGACAAGTTCGCACCACGTACAACTTCCGAAGTCGTTTGTTCCATTGAAATTACGGCTTCGTTAGTATCCGTTTGAATGGTTTTTACCAAGCCTTCAATCTGTTTGGTTGCAGACGCTGAACGTTCCGCAAGACGCTGTACCTCATCCGCTACCACGGCGAAACCACGACCTGCTTCACCCGCCATCGACGCCTGAATTGCTGCGTTTAATGCCAAGATGTTCGTTTGGTCGGCAATATCGTTAATCAGTGCGACAATGTTACCAATCTCTTGAGAAGACTCACCCAAACGTTTAATACGTTTTGAAGTTTCTTGAATCTGCTCACGAATCGTGTCCATACCTTCAATTGAACGGTTTACAACATCTGCACCGTTTGCAGCAATTTGTACTGAACGTTCTGCTACGACAGCTGATTCTTCAGCGTTCGAAGATACTTGGTCAATCGACATTGCCATTTCGTTAATCGCGGCAGATGCACCAGCAATCTCTTGCGCCTGATGCTCAGATGCTTCTGCAAGCTGGTTGGTAATACCCTGCGTATTCGCCGTATATTGTGCAACTTCTTGAGAAGTTTCTGTAATACGCGATACAAGGTCACGTAATTGGTCGATTGCGAAGTTAATCGAGTCGGCAATCGCACCCGTAAAGTCTTCAGATACCGTCGCATACGAACGTAAGTCACCGTCTGCAAGATCGGCAATTTCATCGAGTAAACGTAAAATCGCGTTCTGGTTACGGTCATATTCTTCTTGAAGACGGGTTACACGGAATTTATCCGATTGACCACGTAAAGAAAGAAGTTTGAACACACAGATCAAGAAGGCTGTTAAAGCAAGAATCAACAGTACCGCAGGTAAAATGGTTTTCAAGCCTGTGCTAGAAGACAATTGATTTAAGTTGTCCAACAATTTGTCTGACTCAGCAAAAATTTGTGAAGATGCTTTACGTACGTTCACAATTTGCGTTGAGTTTTTCAAAATTGTCGCAGCCGCTGATTTTAATACGTCATCATATTCAGCTTTAATACCTTCAAGTGACTCACGTAATTCAGGGCTTTCAATACGTTGTACACCAAGCTCTGTACTACCATCCAATTGAGCATTTAAGTACAAACCAAAGGTTTCAGTATCGGCACTAAAGTCATCTGCAGACTCACGTGAGCTATCAGAACCTGAAAGCACCGAACTGATCGAACGTAAAATACGTTCCGCAATTAATACTTGGTTTTTCGCAATTACCACCTGGTTCGAAGGCATGTCTTGACGTGCCATTTGGTCGACCATCAAGTTATATTCAGCCTGAATCCCCGGAATGGTTTCACCAATCGCGATGTTTGTGTCATATAACTTGTTAATGATTTTTTGTTGCGAAGTAATCAAGTCAATACTTTTTGAAACTTCAGCCCACTGCGTATCTACAGATTTCAGCGCATCGGTATTTGCATGAATATCTTTTACAGTTTCCAAGTTTTCTTTGAACGAATCTTGAGAAGCAATTAATTTTTTCATTGCATCTTCAGTACCTGAAGCTGTTGCTTCAGTTGCTTGACGCGAAATTGTTTGCGAAAGAAGACGGAGTTCACCCAAACTTTGCGTTAATTGGTTACCGCGAGGAACGCTATAGAATAGGTATAATAAAATGATCGTTGCCAGTACTAATGAACCAATCGCACCATAAATAAATGGTTTGGATTTTTCACTATCACCAAAAACTCGAGATAATTGATCTGTCTGTGATTGCAGTTTTGCCAGAAAAGCATTACCGCCTTTACGACCACTGGTGCTTTCACCCGTATTTTTCTTTTTAAGTTTAAAGCCCATTCAGCTTCTCCCCGATTACGCCTTCTTTCGTTCGTGCGCGACAATTAATTTATAAATTTTATAGATGCGTTCATGTATTTTGGATTTTGCAGTAAACGACTGAAGAGAAATACATTCCACTGCTGGTTATGCTGGTGGAAATACCCCTGACAATATTCCTGTAAATTTCGATCCAACTCATTATGTTTAGAAAAATAACTTTTCTTATTAAAGTGTTGAATACCCAAAACTTGATCGACTACCAAACCGACATAATGGTCATTATGACTAATACATAAAACTTTTTGAGTGGGTGAAAAACTACTTCGATGACCGGTTATATATTGTGCTAGGTCAGACAAAGAAAGTAAGCGTCCCCGAATATTGGCTAGTCCTATCACCCAAGGTTGGGTGTTGGGAACTGGCGTATATTTTGGTGGGTAGATCACTTCAGCTACTTCACCTAAAGGAGCAACGTAATATTGCCCCATCATCTCAAAAGCAATGCCTGACCATCGGTTTACTTCATTTTCAGTGGAAACGTAGTTCTTGTTTCCTCGTTTTGCGATTCGAAGTAATTCGATAAATCCATTTGCTGCCATAGAGCTTTATCCTGCATTGAGGTGTTGCTTAATCACATCAATTAATTGTTTTTCGTCTACAGGTTTAGTTAGATAATCAGAAGCACCTTGGCGTTTACCCCAAACACGGTCAGTTGCCTGATCTTTGGTACTTACAATGACAATCGGGATATGTTTGGTGGTCGCACCACGTGCAATTTGACGTGTTGCTTGGAATCCATTCACACCCGGCATTACCACATCCATCAAGACCAAATCAGGTAACTCAGCTTGAGCCATCGTCACCCCATCTGCCCCATTTGAAGCTTCAATCACTTCAAATCCGTGTTTACCTAAAATTTCTTTAAAACGGAATGTTTCTGTTGGTGAATCATCAACGATTAGGATACGTGCCATGCTTTTTCCCCAAAAAATAAAAAATCTAATTAAGCCGTAACGTGATTACGGATTGCATTCAGCAATTCATCTTTACTGAATGGCTTAGTCAAGTATTCATCCGAACCTACAACACGACCCTTCGCCTGATCAAATAAACCATCTTTACTTGAAAGCATAATCACAGGAATATTTTGATAATTTTGAGAGTTTTTAATCAGGGCACAAGTTTGATAGCCATCAAGACGTGGCATCATTATATCGACAAATACGATATCTGGATTCGCATCTGCAATTTTTGAAAGTGCTTCAAAACCATCTACAGCAGTGACTACTTCACATCCTTCACGCTGAAGCAGCGTTTCGGCCGTACGACGAATGGTTTTTGAATCATCAATTACCATGACTTTTAGATTTTGGAATTTATCGTCCATTTATTGACCCTACCCATTGAGGATGTACAAACAATTAAGTTAGCAGCATTATTATTTACAAGTTGTGAACATTTTTAACATATCTTTACTTGCGTTTTCAATGAACATTTTCTGCGCAAACACACAAGATTTCTTGTTTTTATTAACTGCTTCACACTTTCCGATGACCAACGATTTTTTTTTAACTTGGAATAGTATTTAATTGTCTTAATTAAGCATATTATAGCAAGATTATTACTTTAAAATAAGTAATTTAGTCAACTTTAAACTGGGGAGTACAAGGTTGAGTCCGCTTACAAAAAAAATTCACTTGATTGGCCTTAAACATTTCTCAAAAAAAATCATTCTGACGACTTGTTTACTGGCTTATACCCCGCTTTTATTTGCTGCACCAACCAATACGCAGCAACCACAAAAGGCGACTTGGTATCGTTACTATGACAGTAAAGGTGTAGCAAACATCAGTACCAATGTGACACCAAATCACATCCGCTATGGTTATGAAGCACTTGATCAAAATATGCAAGTGATTAAACGTAACCGCCCCTACAATGCTGAAGCTGATGTTAGACAAGCTCCTCAGCGTGCTGCCCAAGCACGTCAGCAAGCATCAGATATCAAACTTAAAAAAGCCTATACCAATAGCCGAACTGCGGCCATCAAAAAGCGTGATGCACTGACTGGTATACGTAAACAGATCGTGTTTGAACAAGAACAATTAAAACAATTACAAAATGATCGTGTATTATTTGTTCGCCAAGAACGTGAACATTTTCGAAAAGGTGAAACCGTTCCGGCAAAATTAAAAACAATGTTGGATAATAATCAAAAAAATATGGTAGCGAAAAAAGAATACATTCAATCGTTACAAACTCGCTATCGAAATACAGAAGCTGAATACGACAGAATTATTACGCGTTTAAAAGCGATGGAATAAACTTGTTATTCAATTGCTTTTGTAGACCGCTGATATAAGGACCATTATGCACTCTGCACAGCAATCATCCCCATTTTTAAAGCTTAGCCTGCTTTGCATAAGCCTGGCTTTGGCTGCATGTCAAAAAGAAGATCCGCAGAAAAGTGTTAAACCAGAAAATAAGATTGAATTGATTCAACAAGATCTGGTGACGATCGAACAAGGCAACGCCATTTCAAAAACGGCCTTTACTGGTACCATTCGGGCGGTCAATCAGAGCAGTATTCAAGCCCAAGTCACTGCGACTGCAACCAATGTGAATGCAGAGGTCGGACAACGTGTCAGCAAAGGCCAAGTGTTGGTGCGTTTAAATAATCAAGACAATGCCGCACGTCTTGCTCAATCACAAGCAAACCTTGCATCCACACAAGCTCAAGCCAATCAAGCTAAACTGATGATGGACCGTAAACAGCGTTTGCTGAATCAAGGCTTTATTTCCAAAGTAGAGTTTGAACAAAGTCGTGTCGATTACCAAGCTCAAATGGAAAATGTTCGCGCTCAACAAGCCAATGTCGATATTGCACGTAAAGCCAATCAAGACGGCACCATTTATAGCCCTATCCAAGGCGTGATTACCAAACGTGATGTTGAACCGGGACAAACGGTTGCTGCCGGACAAACCCTTTTTGAAATCGTCAATCCAGACCAATTAGAAATTCAAGCCAAATTACCAAGTGATCAGCAAGCTGCACTGAAAATTGGACAAAAGATTGAATATAGCATCCAAGGTAATAGCAATTTACTCACAGCACAAATCAGCCGGATTTCACCAATTGCCGATCAGGCTAGTCGTCAAATTGAATTTTTTGCAGCCCCAAATGAAACTATTACTTCATTAAGTATTGGTGCTTTTGTCGAAGGCCACATCTTAGGCACGGATAATATTTCAGGCCAAAAAATTCCACTCGACACCATTCAAAGTCTAAAAGATAAACCTTACGTCTGGGTCATTCGTCAAAATAAAATTGCCAAAGTACCTGTACAAATTTTGAATCAGAGTTATAGCAATAACACCGCGATTGTTCAGGGCTTACAAAATAGTGATCTGATCAGCCGAATTAAATTTAATGATTCAGATATCAAACAAGATGTAAGTATCAGCCAAAATTAAAAGAATAAGGCAGGACAGTTGTTATGTGGTTAACCCGAATTAGTGTGAAATATCCTGTTTTCACTATCATGATGATGTTCTGTCTGATGGTACTAGGACTCGCATCTTGGCAACGTATGGGTGTTGAAGAGTTTCCTGATATCGACTTCCCTTTTGTTGTTGTCTACACCAACTATCCGGGTGCTTCTCCTGAGTCTGTCGAATCTGAAATCACCAAGAAACTTGAAGATCAGATCAATACCATTTCAGGCCTCAAGCAAGTCATTTCTCAATCCAGTGAAGGTTTATCCACGGTTATTGTCGAATTTAATCTAGATGTCTCGTCCTCTGTAGCTGCACAGGATATTCGAGATAAAATTGCACCAGTAACCGCACAATTTCGTGATGAAATTGATGACCCCATCGTAGAACGTTATGACCCTACTGCCAGTGCGATTATGTCGATTGTTTTTGAATCGAAGGACATGTCTTTACGTGATTTGAGTTCCTATCTGAATCAACGGATTGTGCCCCAGCTTAGAACGGTTCCCGGTGTCGGTACGGTCAATTTATTGGGTGATGCACAGCGTCAAATTCGTATTCAAGTAAATCCGCAAAAATTACAAAGTTTCGGGATTGGGATAGACCAAGTTATAAACACCCTAAAATCTGAAAATATTGAAGTTCCAGGGGGGACTTTAAAACAAAAGAACTCAGAATTGGTGGTCGAAATTAAATCTCGGGTTATTCACCCAAACTCATTCGGTGATTTAGTGGTTGCCAATAAAAATGGCGCGCCGATTTATCTCAAACAAATTGCCGAAATAGAAGATAGCCAAGCTGAAATGGAGTCGAGTGCTTATCTGAATGGTAAAACAGCCGTCGCTGTCGACATTCTGAGAAGTTCGGACTCTAATGTGATTGAGGTTGTTGATAATACCCGTAAAACCTTAAGTAAAATTCAACAGCAATTGCCGCAGGGCACGACCGCAGAAATTGTGGTTGATTCATCTAAAGGTATTCGTGGCAGCATTAAAGATGTGGCACGTACCATAATTGAAGGTGCTGTACTTGCGGTATTCATTGTATTGTTATTTCTCGGCTCATTTCGTTCGACAGCCATTACAGGTTTAACCCTACCGATTTCGCTACTGGGCACCCTCACCTTTGTTTGGATTTTTGGTTTTACCATCAACATGATGACCCTACTGGCTCTCTCGCTGAGTATCGGTCTCCTGATTGATGATGCCATTGTGGTCCGTGAAAATATTGTCCGCCATGCCGATATGGGCAAGGACCACGTCACCGCAGCACTCGACGGCACGAAAGAAATTGGTTTAGCTGTATTGGCCACGACCTTGACCATTGTCGCGGTATTTTTACCTGTGGCATTTATGGGCGGTATTATTGGGCGGTTCTTCTATCAATTTGGTGTAACCGTCAGTACTGCTGTACTGATTTCAATGTTTGTGAGTTTCACCCTTGACCCGATGTTGTCTGCTCACTGGGCAGAGCGCCACGATCCTAATAAAAAGCCGGGAAAAATCAAATGCTTCTTTAACTGGATTTCGGGCAAACTCGACAACTTAAGCCATCATTATGAAAAATTACTCAAGCTTGCTTTAAAGTTCCGTCTCATCACCCTTTTAATCGCCGTTGCATCATTATTTGGTGCATTGGGTTTATCCAAACTGATCGGAACCGAATTTGTACCGGTACCAGACAAAGGTGAAATTCGGATCAAATTTGAAACACCCGTTGATGCAACCCTTGAATATTCACAGGCGAAGCTTAAGCAAGTAGATCGTATCATTCGCCAGCATCCAGAAGTCAAAGCCACTTATGGTGCCATTAATAGTGCTACTGACCGCGGCAAAAACCATGCCAGCATTCGTGTCACCGTTTCACCACGTACGGAGCGTAGTCAAACCTTAACGGATCTCAACAATGAATTCCGTACACGTTTAAAACATGTGGCAGGAATTACTATTACCTCGATTGCCTCAGCTGATGAAACAGTTTCGGGCGGTCAAAAGCCGGTCATGATCTCGATTAAAGGCCCCGACTTGGATGAGTTACAACGCATATCTGACCGCTTCATGAAAGAAATTTCGAAAGTCGACGGTATTGTCGACTTAGAAAGCTCACTCAAAGAACCTAAACCGACGCTAGGTGTACATATCAATCGCGTTTTAGCCAGTGATTTAGGTTTATCCGTCAATCAGATCGCCAATGTGTTACGCCCTCTTCTTGCGGGGGATAATGTAACAACGTGGAAGGATGATAAAGGCGAAACCTATGATGTAAATTTAAGACTCACTGAAGATCAGCGTCGACTGCCAACTGACATTCAAAGCATGTACATCACATCACAAAAAACCGATGCTGCAGGCTTACCTATTTTAGTTCCATTGGCAAGTGTGGCAAGCTTTGAAGAAACACTTGGTGCTTCACAAATTAACCGTCGTGATCTGGCACGTGAAGTAATGGTTGAAGCCAACACAGCAGGACGTCCTGCGGGTGATATTGGTGCCGAAATCAATGAGATAGAGAAAAACTTCGACTTGCCACCGGGTTATAGTTTTGTCACGCAAGGTGCCAATAAAGATATGGCTGAGTCTGCGGGTTATGCAATGACAGCGATTACCCTCTCTATTGTATTTATTTATATTGTTTTGGGTTCACAATTTAATAGCTTCATTCACCCTGCAGCCATTATGGCTTCATTACCCTTATCATTGATTGGGGTTTTCTTAGCCCTATTCTTATTTAATTCAACCATGAACCTCTTTTCCATTATCGGGATTATTATGCTCATGGGCTTGGTGACAAAGAACGCAATTCTACTCATCGACTTTATTAAAAAAGCCATGGATCATGGTGTAGATCGTTATGACGCAATTATTGAAGCAGGTAAAACCCGTTTACGCCCCATTTTAATGACCACCAGTGCAATGGTGATGGGTATGGTTCCGCTTGCACTTGGTCTAGGTGAAGGCGGTGAACAAAGCGCGCCAATGGCACATGCCGTGATTGGCGGAGTGATTACTTCTACCTTACTGACACTCGTGGTTGTTCCAGTGATTTTTACCTATTTGGATGATTTCCGAAACTTCCTTGCACGTCAGGCCAAAAAAATCATGTCATAATGACAAAATCTAAAATGAGGTGACTTTGGAAAATGTTCACCTCATTTTTTATTGTATACTCTCCACTTTAACGCTTAATTTTTTAGGACAGTTTCCATGCGCGCGAGTCGCTTTTTATTTGCAACGTTAAGAGAAACCCCAAACGATGCTGAAGTTATTTCACATCAGCTTATGCTTCGTGCCGGGATGATTCGTAAATTGGCTTCAGGTTTATACACTTGGCTGCCGATGGGCGTTCGCGTATTAAATAAAGTTGAAGCGATTATCCGCGAAGAGATGGATCGTGCTGGTTCACTTCAAGTCCTGATGCCTGTCACTCAACCCGCATCTTTATGGGAAGAATCAGGTCGTTTCGTACAATATGGTCCAGAACTTTTACGTTTTAAAGACCGTCATAACAATGACTTTGTACTTGGCCCTACACATGAAGAAGTGATTACAGATCTTGCTCGCAATGAATTGAAAAGCTATAAGCAATTGCCTGCAAACTTCTACCAAGTACAAACCAAATTCCGTGACGAAATCCGCCCTCGTTTCGGTGTGATGCGTTCACGTGAATTCATCATGAAAGATGCCTATTCTTTCCATGTTGACCAAGCTTCTTTACAAGAAACCTATGACAAGATGTATGCAGCTTATTGCAAAATTTTCACTCGTTTAGGTTTAAATTTCCGTCCAGTTCAAGCGGATACAGGTTCAATTGGTGGTTCTGGTTCACACGAATTCCACGTCCTTGCGTCTAGCGGTGAAGATGACATCGCATTCTCTACAGAGTCAGATTATGCTGCTAACGTAGAAATGGCGGAAGCAGTATTAGTAGGTGAACGTGCTGCTCCAACTAAAGCACTTGAAATTGTTGATACACCAAATCAAAAAACCATTGCTGAGGTTTCTGAATTCCTTAAATCAGACCCTACTCAATCTGTCAAAGCATTATTGGTTCAAGGTGTTGCTGAAGAAGGTAAAGCTGCACCAGTGGTTGCCTTATTCCTACGTGGTGACCATGAACTGAATGAAATTAAAGCAGAAAAACACCCATTAATTGCTGCTCCATTAACTTTTGCAACTGAAGCACAATTAGCTGACTTAGGCTTAACTGCTGGTTTCTGTGGCCCTCAAGGCTTAACCGAAAAAGGCATTACCGTTATTGTTGACCGTGCAGCGTCTGTACTTTCAGACTTTGTTGCTGGTGCAAACCAAGTTGATAAACATGCTGTAGGTGTAAACTGGGAACGTGATGCACAATACACCGAAGTTTATGACCTGCGTAATGTTGTTGAAGGTGACCCTTCTCCAGATGGTCGAGGTACAATCTTGATTAAACGTGGTATCGAAGTTGGTCATATCTTCCAGTTGGGTCAAAAATACTCTGAAGCGCTTGGCTGCAAAGTTTTAGGTGAAGATGGCAAACCTCTCGTTGTGACTATGGGTTGCTACGGTATTGGTGTAACTCGTGTTGTTGCTTCTGCGATTGAACAAAACTTCGATGACAAAGGTATTATTTGGCCGTCTGCAATTGCTCCTTTCGAAGTTGCTATCGTGCCAATGAATGCACATAAGTCACCACGTACAATGGAAGCAGCTGAAGCACTGTATGCAGAATTAACTGCTGCTGGTTATGATGTTCTTCTTGATGATCGTAATGAGCGTCCTGGTGTTAAATTCTCTGATATCGAGTTAACAGGTATTCCACACCGTATCGTTATTGGTGAGAAAGGTTTGGATGCTGGTACATTTGAGTACAAAGGTCGCCGTGATGAAGAATCAAGCAACCTCAGTAAAGAAGACCTTTTAGCGAAAATTGCAAAATAATTTGCGCTAAATATAAAAAAATCCCGCTAAGTGCGGGATTTTTTTATATTAAATACTTTAAGCCTTAACAGAATTTCAGCCCGCCGAAGCAGTTAGAACGAAACTCCTGTCCAGAAAGTTTTAAATTGTTTAATGGGAAATCAATTAATGACGGGTTTTTAATTTCTTTAACATCTAAAGCCGAACCTGCAACACAACCAAAGATTAAATCTCCACAATTACGAACATTGGTACTTAAGTCATGGTTAATTCCAGCGATCGTTTGTTTCAACACTTCATCCGTAATCGCCACTTTATCTGAAGGTGTAATACTCCCCAAATCGACCTCATCTTCCATCGCCAACCACCAACCTCTTTCTGCTGCAACTGCAGCACCAGGCCAGAGTATTTTTTGAGCTTGTAAGGATAACGAAGCAGGGTTATTTAGATAAAGTGCATGGATCAAACCTAAACTTTGATTTACCGTAATATCGGTTTGTAGTCCAGTAAGATAGCCTGTTACGTCTTTATTCAAATTAATATTTAACCCAAGTAGAGAGATCTGAGCTTCTAATGGACCACTAAAATCTAGACGATCAACTGTACCTGTGCCTTTTAATACCGCAATATTATCCTTAATTCTATTCCCGCTCACGACAGTGGCTGGAATTGTAAAAGGTGCTGTGGTTGATTTTAAATTAAAAGAATAATTATCTGATTTGTAGTGAAGCGGTAGATCAACTTCAGCACCAAATAATGTCCCCTTAACTGCCCCTTCAATGTATTGCTGCGTAGAAGCATAGTCCATCACACGCTCGGCAGTTGTTGCAACACCCGCAGACGCTTTGGTTTTCATATACCCACTAAAGGTGTTGATACCATTGGGTGTATTACTATTTTCTGTACCTAATGTCATTAACCCAGAAATTTTTTCAGCGCTCAGACGAAAGCCCATCACTTCACGAGTTGCAGCTGATTTGGGATCTTTAATTGCAATTTCGATAAAAGGATTGGTCAACAAAGCAGAAGTTGCCGCACGTTCATCAGACGTATAATTGCTATTTACAGGCAATCCACTCAATGAAATATGATCGATATCAATATCACAAGCCCCTGAGCCATTTGCACCACCACAACCCAATTGCAGCTTTTTAATATTGGCATTGAGCTCCATTTCAGCTTCTAAACCAAGCTTATAAAAGCCGACATTGGATTGGTCTACGGCTTGTCCACTCTCATCCACAGAATTATACCCCTGCGTATATTCCATGGAGAGTAATGCTTGACCATCAACTTTTGATAAGCTTTCATCATCTAAAGCCATCATTGCATGAGATAAGCTACTCATCGCAAATGTCGAGAAGATCAAACCTCTGATTAACTTCTTTTTCATAACAAATTCCCTGTTCGTTATTTTATTTATTTGTTATTGATTTAAATTGACTAGCGCGGAGTAATCCCCATGGTGCTTCGCATTGTTCCACCGGTTAGGGCTATATCCGCCATCTTTTGCATATTGCCATTTGTTAACATCGATACTTCTGCACGAAACGCTTTAGACATATTATTGGTTGGATTGAATTTCACCTGATTATCAAACTCTACCGAATCTTGTTTCATTTTAATTCGAGCATCAAAACCTAGATCGCCCTGCATTTTATTAATATTGATACTTGAAGCTGAAACGACACCGCTGGCATTTACATCTTCATTCATCAAACTTAAATAGCTTCCCATAACTTTTTGATCTTTCTTTTCAGCATCTGTTAATGCTTTAAATTCAAAGCTTCCACGAAAAGATAAATAATTATTTTCTGCACTGTCATTTAGGCCCGGTACTATAAATAGCTCACCTTTACCATCAAGTTTAAACGCAATATTCGTCAACACATCATCACGTTTAGAGAAATTATCTAAAGGTACTGTAGTCCCACATTTGGCAGAAGCTGTAGTCGCACAGTTATAGGTTGAACCCGGAAGTTGACCAATCGCTAACTCGGCATTAGCTGCAATCAATAAATTATCTGCACGTACATAGATGCCATCATTTTCATAACCAATCACACCATCAGATTGAATAAGGGCATTGATGTTTCGTAAGCCTGCATAATAATTGACTTCTTGACCATTAATACCTTTTTTACCATCAATCAAAATAATGGAAGTTGTACTTGGTGTTCCTGTTTTTTTATCAACACCATAACCATCTGTGCTCATTACAAGGTTATAGCCAATACCTGATTTTTCAGCCGCATTTTTATAACTGTATTTTTTCTCTGATAATGCAACATTGGCATTCATATTATAAATCGGGATACCAATCCCCCAACTGTTGTCATTACTTGCAATTGCAGCAATTGAGTTATCAGAAATAAATCGTGCGGTACGCGCGATGGACTGAAAATCCATACCACGAATCGCCACAAGTGCAAAATTTCCACCCGCCGTTTGATTTGACAGATTCTGGGTTAAAACATTATTGGTTAAGCCTAATGTCGCTTTTAATTTATCATTTACCAGAAAATCAAGGCTTTTGGCTTGAATGGTATTGATATAAATATCGCCAAAATCAATATAGGCATTTTTATCAGCAACTAAAGACGTTAAATTAGAAAATTCAATGGCATAACTACCAATACCCGTATGGCCAATTTCTAAGGTTGTCGGTGCTTGACCTGCAACAAGACTCGGATCATCCTTTGAAGTAAAATCCGCGCGCACTCCTAAATGTAAACCACCTGAACCAACAGACTCATATCCTGAAGCTTTCGTTGCTAGACCAAAATCTTTGATTCCTTCTTGATTGGCGTTTAAGGCCACTCGTGCATTAGTGACAGCACCCGATGCTCCCATACGAATTAAATTGCGCTGTGCACCACCATCGGTACCGTATCGTAAATCGATATTAACGCCGGGGTTTGTGGCATCGCTACGTGAGCTATGCACATCTGATGTGTCCTTGACCCGCCCCAAATTGACCGTATGATCTTTGCTCCCTGTGGATTTTGTGGTGAGAACAATGCCTTCATCAGCTGCAACATACATATAACCTGAACCAGCAAAGTTAAAGTTAAAGTCCTTTAAGGTTACGCTATATCCATTCATACCATGACTAATACTGGCATTTTGCAATTGAAATTCCATATACGCCGTATCATTACGGTTAAATAGACCATTGCTGGTTTCAAGTAATACTTTTAAAGGTGAAGATGTTGCAATCGTAAGTGAACCTAAATTTTGTGTAGGCGTTTGGCACGTTGTTCCTTGACACAGCAACATAATATTTTGTGCAACAGCCGTAAATGGGCTGACACTCGCAGCTATACGCATGCCTACACCAGCATCCGTAGTCCCAACATCAAAATCTAATTTTGATGTAATGGTGCTTTGCCCAACGCCATCTATTTGCACATTGTGCAAACCCATTTTCATCTTATTTTGGTCGGTTGGGTCAACCCAATTTAATTGATCGACTTTGACTCTAGAAACTTCATGGGTAATCGAAATACCATCTTGGCCAGTAACTGCACCCAAGCTTTCGTCGGTCATTGCTTCAAAAGCATAGGTGTGTTGAGCAAGTAAAATACTGGTTGCGAGTGCCGTCAAAGTTGTTATTTTTTTCATCACTATATCCTTATATTCAGTCACAGCTGATTAACAGCGACCTGCACCATTTCCAGTGCAGTTAAAACTGAAGATGTTTAACTTTCCACTCATGTGCATGTTGCCATGCACATTAACACCCATAAATCCTTGTTCTGAACCACGATCAAAATCAGGCACAGCTAAAGTTGAAGTTGTTCCATCAGCTTTCTTTTCGGTATAGGTCGTATAAGTACTGGTATTCTCGTAACCTTCCTTACCTGTCGTACCTGTTTCCACCGCCAACGTAGCAAAGCCTAAATTCCTAATTTTTAATGGCTTATCATCATAAAATGTCAACTGCATAGCCGTTTGTGGATTACCTTCACGATTGATAATCGTCACACCATCTAGTGAAAATTGATCGATCTGTAACGTTCCTTGAAACTGTTTAAACACCAACCATTTCTTATTACCATTTGCATCCACATGATTATTGGGCGCAAGTGCTAAGCGACAAAACTCATTGGATGAACATTGATATCCATAAAATGCTTGCGTTGTTTTACCATTCGCATCCATGATTGATATGTTGTTTTTTGACATATCATTGGCATATTGATGATTTAAGGAAAGTGTCCAACTGAGATCTGCACCGCCTTGACCGGTTGCAGCGGTAAGTTCCCTATTATCCATAGACACTAAACCTGCATGAGTTTGTGTCAGTGCAGCACAAACAACAGCGCATAAAATTTTATACATGTGATTTCTCCTACAGCCCTGTTGTTCTTATTTTTAAGTGCTGAATCAATACGCCATCTATGGCAACAGATCCTAAATTCGTGCTTTGTCCATTGACACCTTTAAACACCACACCTGTCGCAGTATCCGTACTTTTTGCATTCAACAGATTACCAGGCAAGCGCTCTACTGTACCGATCGCAATGCTACTGTGTGTTGCATTACGTCCTTGATATAGTGCTGTCGCATCTGAAGAGTTTGCTTTTAACTCCGTGCCACAACTATAGACGTTACAGGTTGATCCTTTAAAGTCTGAGGCATTTAAACCCGATGTACCTGTGGTATTACCAGCGATATCCGTATAGTAAGTATAAATTTTACTGTAAATAGAAGGTACATTTGGAATACGTGTCACTTCCAAAATAATATTTCGACCTTCTGAACCCACAATAAAGGGCTGATACATATTTCCTAAAACTAAATTGATATTTGGGCTATATAAATATAGACCTTCAGTTTCATGAAAGATTGGAGCTGCAGATCGATCCATCGCTGGTGTCGCTGCTGTTCCATCATCCAATTCAGGGCGTGCAGCTGTACTGATACGCATGCCGCGAGCATCCAAATCTCCATCATTGATACTCAGTGACTCAGCACGATCATTGGTATTAATACGAATTAAACTGGCTAAACCTAAGGTTTGGTTGTAATTTGTATTTGTAGATTTTAGGGTTTGAAAAATTCGAACTTGTGATCCATTAAAACTCAGGCCATTCGCAACAATTTGAGTACGTAAACGATAGTCTTTATCTAAGCCGCTAGTCGGCGCACCGGTAATCGGATCGACGACATTGCTTGAATTCAACGACCGTGAAAATACATCCATCCACAAACCAAGCTTGATGTTGTTAGATGCATCATCTGCCGCAATTTTCTTTAATGGTGCCTCAATCGCTAAGTAACCAACATTCCCCTTATTATCTTTCGCAAATTGTTCAACATCTTGATTACCCGCATGGAAAAGCCATGGGTTTTCTGCTGTACCCCAATTAAATCCTTGGTCTGTATAGCGCGTTGCTAATGAACTTTTTCCATTTTTATCTTTGCTATTGGACAGGGCTAAGCCATATATAAATACATCTGCTTTCGATCTGAGGCTCGATACGGTCGCAGTCGAGGCAATTTGTTTTGCTGTAATTTCAGCATTTTTTTTCACCGTTGCTAATGCTGAATCACTCGCCTTTTGAGCTTCAAGCTTGGCATAGTCCGTTGCCAACTGATTGAGGGTTTCTGCAGCTTTGGCATTTAACTGAGCATCTTTTGTTGGATCAATAAGATTTGAACGTGTAATTTTTCCTGAGACATAATTTTTATAAAAAGTCGAAGTGGTCGGTAAATTACCCGTACTATTGTTACCGTATAGTAACTCAATCATTTCATAGGTATTTTTTAAAGCAGCAGTTTGTGACTTTTCTTTTAGTCCTGGAATAATTGATTCTTTCGTTGTTCCATCTTCCTCGAAATCCATTAACCACGATGACCCATTATAATAGTCTTTATAACGCTGATCGTAATATGCCTTCATCGTTGGCGATTCAAGATAAGACTGTACTAATCGACCACGATATTCTGTTGAATATGTTGTTATGGTTTCATTGGTAATACGTGTAGCATTATTGGTCTCATAAGTGCTTTTAGAACTTAAGAAAGTTGAGTCATAAACACCGTTATAGCCCGTAACTCGGCCTTGCTGATAAGCATCAACATAAGCTGCTTTGTAGATTTTATCGTAAGCACGCTGCCCTAATTGTTCATAGTTTTCACCAGTAGGAATAATCCGAATAAAACCTGTATCGTTTTTCCCAGGATCAACCATACCTGACGCATAACTAGAAGCTGTAGAACGGTCATTTGGGCCTTGAAAGACCATTTTGAAATTTTCTAAAGTGAGTGCAACACCTTCACCCGTTGTGGCTGAAAGTGCTTCATCTGATAAATCTTGAAGCGCATAAACAGATGGTGCAGCGAACATGCTGACTGCGGCTGCTAAGCAACTCTGGCGGAATAACTTAGCCTGGGTGAATTGAGTCATCTCGACCTTCCTTTTATCAGATGCTCTGCATCTCTCTTATATTTATTCCTGAGAACTGGCTTTGATGTTATTGTCCATTTATTCCTTAAATGGAGACTTGTGATAGACCAGTCACTTAACTTTTTATTATGCTGAATAATTACTCAATTGCAAAAACTTCCCCACCGAATGGTCTATTTTCCGATGAATGACCCAACAAAAAAGCGGGCTAATTCGCCCGCTTTTTTAAACTCAATCCGAAGGATTAAGCTTTCGGTAATGTCACACCGGTTTGACCTTGGTATTTACCACCACGGTCTTTATAAGAGGTTTCACACACTTCGTCTGATTCAAAGAACAACATTTGTGCGACACCTTCACCCGCGTAAATACGTGCAGGCAAGTTGGTTGTATTTGAAAATTCTAAAGTTACGTGACCTTCCCACTCTGGTTCAAGAGGTGTCACATTGACAATAATACCGCAGCGAGCATAGGTTGATTTACCTAAACAAACGGTTAACACATTACGTGGAATACGGAAATATTCGACTGTACGTGCTAGTGCAAACGAGTTCGGCGGAATGATACAAACGTCTGATTCGATATCAATAAAGCTTTTATCGTCAAAGTTTTTAGGGTCAACAATTGCTGAATGAACATTGGTAAAGACTTTAAATTCACGAGCACAACGCACGTCATAACCATAGCTCGACACGCCATACGAAATAAGCTTTTCGCCATTTTCATCATAACGGACTTGGTTTTCTGCATACGGTTCAATCATGCCGTGTTTTTCGCTCATTTCGCGAATCCAACGATCAGACTTAATAGCCATTTATCTCTATCCAAAAACTTAAATCAATTATTGCGTGGTACTTTAACTGAAATCCGACTTAATGAAAATAAGCTTTGCCGAACTAAGCGGATTTAGTCATTTTGAAATCAATTTAGAGTTTTAAAATCGCAGAATAACTCAGTGGTATCGAAAAACTAACCAAGACCAATGACGCTGTTCGTTGTAAATTGGCTTGATTGAGCCAACTAATTTTATTCGATGCCAAAACTGAACCAAGGAAGGTCCAAAAAAATGCAATAGGAACGATCAACAACAAAAAGATCAGCATGTGAGCTACATAATACTGCGCATTTTGCCAAGCCAATGCAGGAAAAATCGCAGATGCGAATAATAATGCTTTGGGGTTTAATAACGTCGCAACAAAGAGTTCGCGTGCACGAATGCCCTTTTGATTAAAATTTTCAGCAACAGTTGCTGTACGCCATAATCGCATAGCCAAAAATAGAATATAGCCAGCACTAAACAGTTTTAAAATGGTCGGCAGTAAAGGCAGATGTACGGAAATTTTACCAATGAGAAAACCCCATAGGCTAATCGAAATAAGATAACCAAAGGCTTCCGCTGGAATGAGTCGGAATGATTTACGTAGCCCAACTTGAATACCCGAAGATGCGAGTAAGGTATTGGTTGGTCCCGGCGTTAACAAAATACTGATAACTAGACCAATAAAAAACCATGAAATCATACTTTGACCTCAAACTTAATCCGCGAAGATTAATTCAGTTGTTTCGTATTAGCAAAATAAAAAATAGAAATGCTTATAAAAAACTCCTTATTTAATTATAAATTCAGTAACTTAAATAGAAAAACAAAACCTTAGCTGAACAGTCATTCAGAGCACCTTACAATTCAAAGAAATATCTTGAACTTATATTTATAAAAGAAATTTCACATGATTCCATGTATACCCTACAGTTTTTACACGTAACAAAATATTATTAAAATAAACGATATAGCTCCATGCCATTCTTACGCATAACCATTATTTATTGGAGACTAAAAAATAAAAAAAAATACTTTTCAAAAATAATTGATTAAGTTATGTTCAATTGAGTAGTGGAAATTAAAATTAAAACTCATCAAATCAATATTCAAAATTTATGTGTAAAAGGACGTTTCTATGAACCAATGGACAAAACTCACGTTACTCTCGGTTACTTTGGCGTGTATTACTGCTTGCTCAAATGATCAATCTACTTCAAAAAATACCACGGAAGGAAAAAGCGCAGAAACTGCTACATCTGACAAACTTCAAACCAAGTTCGTAACCATTGCAACTGGCGGAGCATCAGGACCTTACAATGTGATTGGGACAAGTCTTGCAGAAATTTATAACAAAACCTTTGGTGTAAATTCTAAGACTCAAACTACAGGTGCATCCGTCGAAAACTTAAACCTTCTGAAACAGAATAAAGTTGAAATGGCATTTGTTATGAGTGACAGCTTAACAGAAGCACTGAACGGAGCAGGAAGTTTCGCAAATGGTAAAGTTGAGAATGTCAGCCAAGTCGCAGCGCTTTATCCAAACTACGTACAAATCGTAACCTCTAAAAAATCAGGGATCAAAAATATCGAAGATTTGAAAGGTAAACGTATCGCTGTAGGTGCACAAAATTCAGGTGTAGAAGTAAATGCACGTACACTGTTGAATGGTTTTGGAATCACCTATAAAGATATTAAAGTTGATTATTTGGGCTATGCTGAAGCCGCTGATGCTTTAAAAGGTGGCAAGCTTGATGCAGCATTCCTGACCAGTGGCATTCCAAATTCATCACTCATGGAACTTCAACAAAGCTTTGATCTACAGTTAGTTTCAATCAATGCAGATAAAGTCAAAGAAATAGCTAAAGATCAAAGTTATTTCTTACCGATGATTATTCCAAAAGGCACATATGGCAATACTGCGGACATTCAAACTGCCGCAATTAAAAATGCATTAGTTGTTCGCACAGATATATCGGATGATGATGTCTACAAACTAACAAAAACTTTCTTTGACAGTTTGCCTCAATTGGCAACTTCACACCAAGCAGCAACAGAAATCACGCTTGAAGGTGCTCAACAAGGCCTTGTAGCGCCTCTACATCCAGGCGCGAAACGCTACTATGATGAAGTGGCTAAAAAATAATAAGCTTCAAAAAAATGCAGTTTATACTGCATTTTTTATATTGTTCTTCTTAATCTATGCTAGCTATCCAACACTGTATACGCAGGTTAGAGTTGAAACTGATATATGCAAAATTTCAACTGATCAATTTGATTTACAGTGGAAGCATTCAGTAGAAAAGACGGCTTGGTCTGAACAATATCAGCGTCAAAAGAATAAGTTTTTACTGCGCCACACCGATTTGATTTCATTTGGTGCAGGTACACCCTCAAATTATCCCATTGAGTTTCAAAAAAATGGTGTGATTAGAATGCGGGTCAATCAAAATATAGATGAAATCAACTGGGTGATTTCTAGAAATATGCAAGGCACGATCCTCGCTGACCAAAAAATTTGGTCTATTTTTCAAAGTTACCCAGACTATAGTTTGGTCAACATCTCGGTTCAATATCAACCCAAATGGAAGTCTTGGTGGATTGGAGAATGCCTATGAATTCCAAAGAAGATAAAGTTGTATTAGAACAACTCGATGAGAAACAACAACAAGCCATATTAGAAAAATTTGATCGGGAATCTGTTACTCGAATCAATATGAGCAAATCTGTTACCTACTTTGTTGCATTTGTAGCGATCTTTTATTCATTATTTCATTTATTTATTACGTTTAATCCTTTACCTGAGTTAATACAGCGTGCAGCCCATGTCGCTATTGGCCTAGCACTCATTTTTTTACTCTATCCAGCTCGTCAAACAAGCTCCCGACAGCATATTTCACTTCTCGATTGGTTCTTGGCTTTGCTTTCCATCTTCAGTTTTTTATATTTATGGAAAGAATATCAATCTATTATGACCACTCGAGGTGGTATTCCAAATACCTTAGATATCGCGTTTGCAATTATGAGTGTGGTATTAGTCATAGAAGCAACTCGCCGGGTCATGGGGTGGATGCTGCCCATTTTAAGTTTAATTTTCCTGACCTATACATTTATCAGTCACTTTGATTGGTTGCCAGATCGATTAATTACTCGCCCTTATACCATCAGCGACATTTTCGGACATATGTATTTAAAAACCGAAGGCTTATATTCTTCGGCAATTGGTGCATCCGTCACTTTTATTTTCTTATTTATCCTTTTTGGTGCTTTTCTTGCAAAATCAGGTATGGGGAAATTGTTCAATGATCTTGCCATGGCATTGGCGGGTCATAAACAAGGTGGTCCTGCCAAAGTTGCTGTAATTTCAAGTGGATTTATGGGCAGTATTAATGGAACTGCTGTTGCCAATGTTGTTGGCACAGGCTCATTTACCATTCCATTGATGAAAAAAATTGGTTATCACAAGAATTTTGCTGGTGCCGTTGAAGCCAGTGCATCCGTCGGTGGACAAATTTTGCCGCCAGTCATGGGTGCGAGTGCCTTCATTATGGCCGAAACAACTGGCGTGAGTTATGGCACGATTGCACTAGCCGCATTATTACCTGCCTTATTGTATTACCTTGGCGTCATGGCTCAAGTTCATTTCCGTGCGGGTAAAGATGATCTGAAAGGCGTACCTAAAGCTGATTTACCAAAAGTAAAAGAAGTTCTAAAAGAGCGTGGACATTTACTTATTCCAATTTTGGCACTGGTCTTTTTCTTATTTCAAAATATTCCTGTGAGCTATGCTGCTGTCTACACCATCGTCCTGACCATCTTTGTAGCAGCTATAAGAAAATCAACACGAATGGGTGTAAAAGATATTTTAGATGCGCTCGTTGATGGAGCCAAACAATCATTATCTGTGATGGCTGCTTGTGCTGTCGTTGGTATTATTATCGGCGTAGTAAGTCTGACAAGTTTTGGTTCAGTAATGACTTCTTCAATTATGAGTTTAGGTGCAGGTAGTCTCTTTCTCACTTTATTTTTGACCATGATTGCATCGATGATTTTAGGCATGGGGCTTCCATCTATTCCGGCCTATATCATTACTGCCACTATGGCAGCACCAGCACTCGCAAACTTTGATATTCCTGTATTAGTCGCGCATATGTTTGTGTTCTATTTTGGTTTATTTGCAAACATCACCCCACCAGTTGCCCTTGCCGCCTTTGCTGGTGCAGGAATTGCAGGCGGTGATCCAATGCGCACTGGGTTTCAGGCCTTAAAACTATCTCTTGCTGGTTTTATTGTTCCATTTTTATTCGTTTATAACCCTGCCATGCTGATGATTGATACCACCAATGTTGCAGTCAATGCTCGAGAATTTGCCTTTCCTGCATGGACAACTATAGTGAGTATTACTGTCACTTCAGTGATAGGAATTCTCGCTTTAGGCTCCGCAGTTGAAGGTTATTTCAAGACTTATCTCAACTGGTTCTGGCGTATTTTTTTAGGTGTGGGTGCGCTGTGTATGATTATTCCAGAAACCATTACAGATATTGTAGGCATTATCATGGTCATCATCGCAATTACGGTGAATATTATCACTGCTAAACGTAAAGCAAACCCGTCTCTTTCCTCCTAAAAAACCAATTAAAAAGCCCGGTAATTACCGGGCTTTTTAATTTCTTAGACTAAGGCGTACCCTCATTTGATGGGTGGGTTTTAATGACTTCAAATAATATTTAAAATTATTTGTTCCTCTATATTTTTTCAATGCTAAGCCCCTTGTAACAGAGGACATTTGGCAAAAAATCTAAGACACAATGCGTTTGTACAGTTACTGCCGTTCAGAGAATTGATCCTAGCCAAAATAATAGAAATATCGTGAAAGCTATTTTGTAAAAACTAAGTACAAACGCGACATCCTTTGATATGCCTCAAGAATTTTATCCTTGGCAGACGGCTTATAATCGCAGGAAAAATAAGAAATTGTGCAAATCGTTTTTTAGATGTGTAATTCATAGACATCGTTGAATGTCTAAAGTTCAGTACTCATAATTTTCAAACACTCCCAATACCACGTTATAAAAAATCTGGCACGAGGCCAGATTTTAATACGATCAACTTAAATTTCAGTTCACCCTTAGAAAATACGGTTTTTATCTTTTTCAGCCTGAGGTAATGCATCTGCAACTTTTTGTGCAATCGCCATGTAGCTTTCAGCAGCATCATCACCTGCTATCACAGATGGTTTCCCTGCATCGGCATTTTCACGAATTTGTACATTCAGCGGTAAACGACCTAAGAGCGGAATGTCGTATTGGGCTGAAAGTTGGTCGCCACCACCTGTACCAAAGATTTGCTCTTCATGCCCACAGTTCGAACAGATGTGAGTCGACATATTTTCAACCACGCCCATCACGGGAATATGTACACGATTAAACAACTCAATGCCTTTGGTCGCATCCATTAATGCAACATTTTGTGGTGTCGTCACAATCACAGCACCTGTCACCGGTATACGCTGTGCAAGCGTCAACTGGATATCACCTGTGCCTGGTGGCATATCAATGACCAATACATCCAGATCAGGCCATAAAGTTTGGTTAAAGAGCTGCATTAACGCCCCCGTCGCTTTCGGCCCACGCCAAGCCACAGGGGTATTGTTATCACCTGTTAAATGGCCAATCGATAAGACTGCCAAACCATAAGCTTCAATAGGAACAAATTGCTCAGCTTCAATCATAGGCGTACGGCCAGCGTTACCGAGCATCGTTGGAATACTTGGACCATAGATATCCGCATCTAATACCCCAACCTTTAAACCCAGCTGTTGTAATGCGAGCGCCAAATTCACAGTGGTGGTCGATTTACCCACACCACCTTTACCAGATGACACCAAAATGACATTTTTAATGCGTGGATGTTTCGGTACATCACGCTGTTGTGGAGCCGCTTTTTGAATCGGTGGATTATTCGGATCAACTTCGGCAGGTGCTTCAGGTGTTTTCGCAGACGCATCCACAACTGGAGGTAACTGACTTTTTGCAGCTGAACTTTCAGCTTTTTCTTGGCTAGAACAAATTTCGCCTTCTGCATGATGATGACCACAACCACCTTCAGATTTATGCCCTGTTTTTTGTTGAATCACATGCATATTCAGCTCGTTAATACCGCATTTTTCTAACGCATCAGCCAAATCATCATGGATTTTTTGCAAGTCATCGGCTTCTGAAGGAAAGGTATTAATCGTGATCTGTAAGATCTGACCTTGCACATTCACCTGAGTAATACGGTCTTTTAAGGCATTATTCGAATTGGGAAGTACATAGTTTTGTAAAACCTGTTGGATTTCCTCCTCTTTCACCTCTTGGGAGGGTGAAAACACAGATTTTAGAGAAGAAAGCCACGACATTATGTTGTCTCCAAACAGGAACATCAAAAGATAATAGCGATAGTTTACCTGTTCATCTGCCCCAGAGTAAGAGGGAGATGAATGACTTATCCCTATAAGCTTATAAAATTGAGTAATTTAGTCAGCTTTCAAACAATTTTTCTAACGTGTGACGCTTAAAAATGCACCTGCAACTGATTTTTGCGGCTAAACCAAAGCCTTTAAATTTGAATTGATTACATATCAACCATACATTTTCAGCGTAATTTCAGTTTATATTTCAGTCGTTTCAACAGAATAATCATAGCGATGGATGTGCAATCTAAAGGCACATTTTGTACTTTTAATTTTAAAAATGGGGAAGACTATGTATAAGAAGTCTGTGTATAAAACGACTTTATGCGCCTTGATGCTCCTGACTTCAGCAGCCTATGCAGAAATTGCGACTGAAGCCATTCAAACACCTGACCGACAAACTGTGGCGATTGGTGATAGCCTCGATCTCATGCGCTCGCGTATGCAAGCTTCTCCGATGAAAATGGTGTCTTATCCGCTGCAAGAGAAAAATCAGCCTGCAAAATTGGCGGTAGATTACACCTATGAAATTGCCAATATGCGCTACGTGATTACCGTAGTCGATGATCAAGTCAAAAATATTAAGACTGAAAATTTAGATGGATTAAAGCAATGAAACCTAAAAAAGCCGCTCAAGATAGAGCGGCTTTTTTCATTAGACCCAATTAAGCTTGGTCATCTTTTTTAAACTTATGCAGTGTGTCAGAGGCTTTCTTTTTTAACTCGTCAAATTTCTCTGTCGCCTGCACCTTCAGTTCATCAAATTTTTCGACAGCCTCATGTTTAAGTTCAGCTGCTTTGACTTTGGCTTCATCAAATTTATGACTCGCTTCTGCTTTTAACTGCTCTAGACGGTCTTTGGTTTCTGCATGCTGTTCTGCATGCTGTTCTGCATGTTCATGTTTGGCCTCATTTAAGGCTTTTTCACCCTCAAGCTTGAGCTCTTCAACTTTATGCTTTGCACCATCGAGTGCTTTTTCGCCTTCTAGTTGCGCCTCTTTGGCCTTGAGTTGTATGTCATCACCGAGTTCTGATGCTTTATTTTTTAAATCATTTAATGTGCTTTCTGTTGTCATCTCGCTCACCCTATTCTCAGTTATTGCCTAACAATAGTTATAACGCGATTTGAAGCAGATACCTGAAATAGACGCATTTAGAAACAAATCAACCACAGGAAAACGCCATGTGATTGCCTATTTTCACAATGGCTTGATACAAATATGTATGGTCGATTTTACTCTATGCTTTTAATTTTAAAGGATGATGTAATGCAAAGAGATCAATGCCACTCCTATGCATTGATCTCTTGAAATTAAACTTATTTGCTGACCGTACTCATAAAGCTCACTGCGGAAAACAGCCAAATAAACAGGATAAAACTCCGTCCCTGATTAAAATGCGCGACATCGGTACCATGCAAAATATTATGACGGGTCATCGCTACGGTAGAGCTGTTATCCATTTGATAGGCCGCCAATTCGGCAAAATACGGATTTAACTCATTGGCAATTTTAGATTTGTGCCAAAGGCTTTTAATTTCACTGCCTTTAAGCCCCGGTACAATTTTATAGACATCGACAAATTTAGTGCCATTTTGACTTAAGAAACCCGTTTGAATCAGCACGTCTGTCAAGATGCCTTCAAGCTGTGCATATAACACTGGGATACAGCCTGCATGAATGTCTAATTTATACAGTTTAAACGCATCTAAAAGTACCTGACGGCGCGCTGCTTTATGTTCACCAATATTCAAAGCATCAAAGGCTTTCAACATTTCAGTTTGGAAAAACTCGCTATTGATGACATTCAGAAAATCAAAGTCTGCATCATTTTCATGTTGATGAAGCAGTTGCCAAAAATACAATAAATTTAAAGCATCATTCGCTACTTTCATTTCTACCGGCTGATCTAATTCATCGGCCAAAATATCGAAATAAGGCTCATCTTGTGCCAAATGACGCAGAGTTTGAATCAGTAAGGCATGCTCATCTGCTGAAATCTGTTCTAAATATTGCTGCGCATCTTTAATAATGTGATGCCCCAATTTATGACGCTGTTCATTTTGAGGAATACGAGTGATTGGCTGATCGTCTTCATAGTCATCTTCATACATGGGCTTGTTACTCTTAGGCATCACAGTTATGCCCTATTATCACTGTAATTGTGTCAGCAATATAGAATTTTTTACTTTTGCAAAGATTTCACCTATTCCCTTGTGCAAGTACTGGCTATCTCATGTAAAATTACAGCCCATTGCATAAATACGAATGAGAGAGTCATATCCGTGCGTAATATTTTAGTTACTAACGCCCTTCCATACGCGAATGGCCCAATTCATATGGGTCATTTACTCGGTTATATCCAAGCAGATATTTGGGTACGTGCGATGCGTGCAATGGGTCATAACGTGACTTATGTATGTGCGGACGATGCTCACGGCACAGCGATCATGCTCCGTGCGGAAGCAAACGGTATTACACCTGAACAGCAAATTGCCAATGTTCAAAAAGAACATGAGCGTGACTTTGCTGGCTTTAAAGTTGACTTTGACCATTACGACTCAACCAACAGCCCTGAAAACCAAGCACGCGCTTCTGAGATTTATATTAAGAACCGTGAAGCAGGCAACATTGCTGTACGCCCTGTTACGCAATTGTTTGACCCTGAAAAAGCGATGTTCTTGTCTGACCGTTTCATTAAAGGCACATGCCCAAAATGTAAAGCAGAAGACCAATACGGCGACTCTTGTGAAGTGTGCGGTACAACCTATAACGCAACTGAATTACTCAATCCAAAATCGACTTTAAGTGGTGCGACTCCTGTAGAGAAATCTTCAGATCACTACTTTTTTAAACTGCCGAACTTTGGTGAATACCTACAAAAATGGACACGTGATGAAGGTCGTCTACCTGTGTCGATTGCCAACAAATTGGATGAATGGTTTGAAGCAGGTCTGTCTGATTGGGATATCTCGCGTGATGCGCCTTACTTCGGTTTTGAAATTCCAGATGCGCCAAACAAATATTTCTACGTTTGGGTAGATGCGCCAATCGGCTATATGTCGAGCTTTGAAAACTACATCAAAACTAAACGTCCTGACCTAAGCTTTGACGACTACTGGAAAAAAGATTCGAAAAATGAAGTTTATCACTTCATTGGTAAAGACATCGTTTACTTCCATGCGTTGTTCTGGCCTGCAATGCTTGAAGGTGCAAACTACCGTACCCCAACAAGCTTATTCGTAAACGGTTTCTTGACTGTAAACGGTCAGAAGATGTCTAAATCTCGCGGTACGTTCATTAAAGCGGAAACGTATCTTGAGCATTTAAACCCTGAATACTTACGTTACTACTTCGCGTCTAAACTTTCTGACAAAGTTGAAGATTCTGACTTGAACCTTGATGATTTCGTTCAGAAAGTAAACTCTGACTTGGTTGGTAAAGTCGTGAACATCGCAAGCCGTTGTGCCAAGTTCATCAATACTAAGTTTGATAACAAACTTTCTGCAAATTGTGCTGAGCCTGAATTGGTACAAAGCTTTATTGATGCAGGTGCGTCAATCGCTGCTCAATATGAAGCACGTGAGTTCTCTGCAGCCATCCGTGAAATCATGGCGCTTGCTGATAAAGCCAACCAATATATCGACGAGAAAAAGCCTTGGGCACTTGCGAAGATTGAAGGCGAAGAACAACAAGTGCATGACGTATGTTCTGTCGGCATCAACTTGTTCCGTCAATTGGCGGTTTACCTTGCGCCAGTACTTCCTACATTGGCAGCAGAAGTTCAAAGCTTCTTAAAATTAGAATCTTTCGACTTTGCTTCAGGCAAAACGATTTTAGTTGATCATGAAATTGCATTGTTCCAACCATTGATGCAACGTGTAGACCCGAAAGCGGTTGCTGCGATGGTTGATGCGTCTAAAGACTCTTTAGCTGCACCTGCGGAAGCACCAAAAGCTGAGAAGAAAAAAGAGAAGAAAGCTGAAAAGAAACCTGAGCTTAAAGTTGGCGAAGCTGAAATTATCGGTATCGAAGACTTTATGAAAGTTGACTTGCGTGTGGCGGAAGTTTTAGAAGCTGCTCACGTTGAAGGTTCTGACAAACTGCTTCAATTGACTTTAAATGTCGGTGAAGCTGAGCCACGTAACGTATTTAGCGGTATTCGTGAGTTCTACCAACCTGAAGACTTAAAAGGCAAATTGGTGGTGATGGTGGCGAACCTTGCTCCACGTAAGATGCGTTTTGGTATTTCTAACGGTATGGTTTTAGCTGCGGGTAATGGCGAAGGTGTTTGGGTGATTTCACCTGAAACTGGTGCTAAAGCTGGTGATAAAGTGTCTTAATTTTTAGATTAAGATAAGAAAAAGCCTCTACGTTGTAGGGGGCTTTTTTTGGCTTTTAATTTATTAACTTTTCCATGAAAGTACGATTTAGCCTTTGTATGCGGTGTTCTTAATTTCTGTTAAGTTAGGCAAAAATTTATCTTGTAATTTATGCTTTTCCAAAATAGTTATAGGCTGAGCTAGTTTTTCATTTGTTACTACAATAAGTCGCTCAAACCAGTTTTCTTCCTGTAAATAAATTTTAGCTTGGGAACGTGCTGTATAGCGTGATTTTAATCCATCTATCGCAGACATAGCACATCTATAGTTAATTTTAAAAAGTTGATTAAGAAAGTCTTGAGGTTCTAATACATTTAAGATTGGATAATCGTAAAATTTATTCGTAATTTGTTGGTGAAACTCATAACTATCATTTTCCATTAATGTTAATAATAATTTTCCTCTTTCTTCATTTTTTTCAATATATTTATCTTCATATGCTTGAGCAATATCCTGTATAAATTTTTGAAAAACTGGAATTTCTCTAGCATACAATCCATATCCACCAGACTCATCACTAATATCAAAATAACCAAATTTTTTAATATTTTCCTGTAAATTTACAATTTTTTTGTATTGGCTAATTGCTAACATTAATAGACTTTCAATTGAGCAGAAAATGAGACTTTTTTCTTTGAAATATACCAACATACTAACCGTATGAAGAATATCTGTTACATTAGTTAAACTTTGATGTTCAATACTTAATTTTGCTTCTTTGACTAGTTCTTCGAACTCTTTTTGTTCTAAATCCAAATAATGCCAAAGTTTAAACCAAGTGGGTGACTCTTCTTGTAATCTAAAATATGACTCATATAACTCATCGTGAATTATTTTATCTAAAATAATATTTTTATTCAGAATTTGATCCCAAAGCTTTTGAGTAAAAATATAATCATTCAGATTCATTTGATACTTTTTATGGAAACCGTGTGCATCTTCACCAACATAGCTGACAAGATGTTGAAAAGCACTAGTCCTTTTTTCTTCATTGGTCGAAGGTTCTTTGTCATCAAGCTTAAATTTTAAGATTTCTCCTTTAAATCTTCCTTTTTTATTTTCCAATGAAAGTGTTAAAAAAACCTTTAATACTTTTTTAAAAATGTCAGGATCAAAACAATCTTTATAAGAAAAATATTCTTTTTTATAAAATCTTTCAAAGTCAAAAATTGCTTGCTTAAAAGATCGTAAATTTTTATAGCCTACTTGGTTAAAAGTTTGCTTTATTAATTCAAAATTTGAAGTGAGCAGGTTGTTTAAATCTCTATTTTCAACCTCATGTAGAATACTTCTAATTGCTAACTCTTGATCCTCTATATAATAAAAAGTTGCTCCAATAAGTTTTTCTTTTTTTCTAGTATATTCTTCATTATCTTTAATTTCTTCTTCATTCGACACAATAAGGGTTTTAATTCCTTCCTGCTCTACAAAGTAATTAATATAGCCAAGTACTTCCTCTTTTTTTAACTCACAACGTTCTAAATCATCAAAAACTAATACGAAGTTATCATTAATTTTTAGATAATCTGGTAAATCAATATTGGGAATGCTACCTGAGATATTTCCATCTGATTTACCATCGTTGTCTAAATCAACTCTAATTGTTGCTTTCAATGTACCTTTTAAAATTTGACCTGCTAATTTTGCACTTTTACTCCCAAGAATTGGATGAATACTTTTAAAAATAGCTTCATCAATCATATAAGTCTTAGTAATACCATTTAAACTCACATAACAAATCTTTTTTCCCTGATCTTTTTTCTTTTCTAAATATTGTTTTACAAACCATGTCTTGCCACTACCCCATGCTCCATTCAACAATACAGCATATTCAAAATTCTTATTTCCATCGAAATAATAGTCTAAGTAGTCTTCAATGTGCTTATTAGGTTCTGAAATGTAATTAGACATATTAAAATTCAAAAATAAATTATTGTATTTTAATATATTTCTTTACACCTTAACTGTAAATCACTTCATCCCCAAAATCAGCTTTAATCCAAGCACTGTCATCACTGCCCCAGCTGCCCGATCAAAACCCGCTTTAAACTTCAAATACACTTTGCGTGGTTTTTCTGCCGACAAAGCCACAGCGACCAATGAACACCAGCCAGCATCAATAAAGAAACACAAAACTGGCAGTACAAAGTAAAAATACGTCGGAATGTCTTTCGGTAAAAGTGCCGTAAAAATACTGGCTAACACAATTGCAATTTTCGGATTCGACAACTGGGTAATTAAACCAGTCGTAAAGGCTCGACGGAGTGATATCTGCGAGCTGCTGGCATCACCAGTTTCAATCGGTTCTTTGGCATGTTTTATAATTTTAAATGCCATCCAAAGCAGGTATAAACCACCACAAATTTTTAAAGCCAAATATGCAGAAGGTACAGCCAATAAAAATGCCTGCAAACCCAATACCGCTAAAAGCCCAAATATTGCAGCGCCCAAACCTGTACCAAGTGCAGTAAATAAACCGTGTTTACGTGAAATTGCAATGGAATTCTTCGCCACATAAATTGACGTTGGCCCCGGGCTCATTGCACCAAGTAATAGCGCTGCCGCAATCGAGCCTAAAATCCAAAATGATTCCACTGTCACACCGTTTTCACTTAAATTCGTGGCAATTTTACAGATAGACTCTCTGAATTTCTCTCTATAATTTGCAGTGTTTATTTTAATTGACCAAATTTTTCACTATAAATAACTTGAATACCGCATTAATCCATCGCATGATCGCTAAAAGTACAAATTAATATCAAGACAATGAAATTAGCCGAAGCCCTACTTTTACGCAGTGACTTACAAACAAAATTGGCCTCGCTGCAACAACGAATCAATAACAACGTGCTCATTCAAGAAGGTGATGCACCTAGCGAAGAACCGAATGCTTTAATTCAAGAAGCATTTGCCGTAAATACAGAACTTTATGGCTTAATTGAAAAGATTCACGCCACCAATGCACAGGCTAAAACCAGTTCAGGACGCTGCATGCTTTCGGTCCTCAATGAACGTGATTTATTGACCCAACAGCATCGTATCTTGCAACAAGCTATTGACAGCTCACGCCGTGAAAATGGTCGTTATAGCTCAAGTGAAATCCGTTGGATTAAAACCATTGCAGTGGCAGATTTACAGAAACAGGCAGATAGCATTAGTCAGCAACTTAGACAAAATAACTTAGAAATTCAGGCATCAAATTGGCAAATAGACCTGATAGATTGACCTGATTTAAGCATTTGAACCACGGTTCATTCCAGTTCGGGCATACTGGGCGAGTACAGAGCCTTTTTAAATGTTTGTAAGGCTTTAATCCAACAAACTAAACTGCAGAAGTAAGACGTCTACTTCAAAATGTTCACACATCTGACGTAGCACACTGCATCTGTGACTCTTTACATGTCACGTCTCACTACCGTGTACTGACAGTATGTCCACCCTATTTTTGATGCATATAGCTGCTAATCATCATCTGCGGCAGCTTCATTGAGCGCAACATCTTCACGCGGTAATTTATAGTCATGGTCATTTACAGGGACACCGCCAATGATCATAGTGCGATGTTCATTTTGAGGACGATGCAATTCGTCAGTCGTATCACAGCCAACCATCCAAAAACTGCACAGGCACAGCATAGGCAGCACAGCCCGACTTAATTTGCTCATTGGATGCCCTCCATTTTTATAATTATCTTGCTTATAAATTCAGCATAGCATTTTTGTGCAGATATTCACCTTATTTATCTGCCGATTTAGGGTTAATTGTCAGGAATTATGTCTCGAGGGTCTTACGAATGCGGATGAAAATTCATGCAGATATGAATTTTTTCCTTTAAAAATAAATAATTTATTCATTTCATTTGAACTACATAAAAGACAAGTTACAAAACTGCTATCGAATACGATTTTACTTCGGACACTTTTGTCCGTTTAATAGCTAGATAAATTTAGAATGATGATGTCAAAGAATAATGTCCACACGTCAACAACTCGCTGCGCAAAACCGAGAAGTGCTTTTAGAAGCTGCGGTTGAGGTATTCCGTATTCACGGAATCAATGCGCCTTTACAACTCATCATGGATCAGGCTCAAGTTGGACGTGCGACGTTTTATCGTAATTTTAATGACCGTCGTGAGTTGGTACGCGCCTTAATGCAAGCTGCCTTGAACCGACTTGAACAGCGTGCGCTTAATTATGCACAGTTCGATGATGGATTTATTCGCCTCATTCAAGACCATATTTATAATATTCCCTATCTCACAGCCCTAATGGAATATTGGCGCGTGATCGATCGAGATGATCCTGCCATGGTTGAAATATACCAACGACGTGATGCCATTTTGCAACCGATGATTGATCAGGCCATTCAAAATGGTCGCTGTCGAGCAGACTTTAAACCGGCAGACTATGCCATGGTCACTTCCATTTTACGTGCAGCTTTACAAGGCCATACCGAAGCAGATCAGGAAAAACTCGCCAAACGTGCCGTTGAGTTTTTACTACATGGTATTTGCGGGTAATACGTCATGTCCAAATCTCCACGTTTATTGGAACCTGCTCCGGATTGGACACCCGAAGAAAAACCGACTTTGCCCGGCTCTCCCGCTGCCATTGCACATCCCACCTATAAGCGTTTTTTATACTTCTTTATCGGTTTATTTGTTGCGATCTCGGGGAGTTTAAGTAATGGATTTATCACGGCAAATTTACCCCTTCTACAAGGTGAATATGGTTTAACGCCTTCAGAAGCGGCATGGATTCCTGCGGCATTTGTTATGGCCAATGTCAGCTCTAACCTGATCTTATTTAAAGCCCGTCAACAATATGGATTTAGGCTATTTTCAGAAATTGGTTTGGTTTTATTTATCGCTGTGATGGTGCTGCATTTATTCGTCCATACCTATGAAATGGCAATTTTTGCACGGGTGATTAGCGGCTTACTTGCAGCTCCACTCAGTTCGCTTGGGATGTATTACATCATGCAAGCGTTTAAACGTGCTCATTTTGGTCGTGGGCTTTATCTAGCTTTGGGCTTTCAGCAGTTGGGGATTCCACTGGCATGGATCATGTCGCCCTATCTGGTCGATGTCAACGATTGGTCTATTTTTTACACCTTTGAATTAGGTTTAGCCTTATGTTGTTTGGCGATGGTGGTCTCTCTAAAACTGCCACGAAGCCTACGTATAGAAGTGTTTGAAAAGCAAGATTTATTCACCTTTGCATTATTAGCACCCGGCTTTGCTTTGCTATGTATCGTGCTAACTCAAGGCCCGATTCTTTGGTGGTTTGAGGCTGAATGGTTGGCCTATTTACTCATCGCCGCTTTGATTCTTTTAGTTGTCGGCCTGACCTATGAACATTTTCGGGTCAACCCCCTGATTGTCACACGCTGGCTCGGAACATCGTCTACCGTGAGTTTTATTATTGGTGCCTTTGCCATTCGCTTTCTCATGTCAGAACAAAGCTATGCGGCCGTGAATTTTTTGAAAACCATGGGCATGGGACCCGACCAATTCGTTTCTTTTTATACCGTTGTGCTGATCGGAATTGTCTTAGGCACAGTGTTTAGTGCCCTGACCTTTTCCAAAGAAAAAATTGTGCTTCATCTGCTCGGTGCAGCAGGTCTCGTGCTCTTTGCCTGTGCACTGGATTACCATCTGACCAGTGATGTACGACCACATGATTTTTATTGGAGTCAGTTTTTGGTGGGCTTTGCCAGTGGCATGTTTATTGGCCCACTTTTGCTTACAGGCATTGTCAGTGCTTTGCAAAAAGGCCCATCGCACATGGTGACGTTTATCGTACTATTTTCTGCAACGCAAACTTTTGGTGGTCTCGTCGGCTCATCGTTCTTTTCGACCTATCAGCAAATGCGTACCCAAACCTATCAGGCACAGATTTATAATGATTTATCGAAAACCTCCCCTATAGTCGAACAGCGCCTACAACAATTGGCGCAAAGTGCGCATCAATATTCTTTAGACTCAAATTTAGACCAACAACAAGCCATACGTAGCCTTAATCAAACCATCACTAGAGAAGCCCAAGTTCGAGCCTATAACGATGTGATTTTTTTAAATGGCATATTCGCCGTTTTATTGTTGCTTTGGGGTTTATTGCTGATGGGCAAAAATAAATATCAATTACGCCAACAGCAACGCACGGATAGTAGTTAAAATTTTCCCGACTTACACAACATAAGCAACCGCCAAATGACCTAATCGATATTGAGAACAACATGACCGAAGACCATAAACCCACTGAGCAAGCAGCACCGCAGCAACCACAAACAGCAACCGCTATGCCTGCGCCATCGAGTAAGCTTATTTCTACGCCGCAGCGTACCTTGATTTTTATGTTGATCATCCTCTTGTTGGGAATTGCGCTGATCTTATGGGCGTGGCGGATTGGTCCATTTCATAACAGTATCGAGTCGACTGAAAATAGCTATGTCAAAGGCAAAACCACGGTGCTTTCATCACAAATTAATGGTTATGTGAAAGATGTTTTGGTGACGGATTTTGATCATGTGAAAAAAGGTCAAGTGCTTATGCATATCGATGCAACGACCTATGATCAAAAAGTCACACAGGCTGAATCTGGGGTGGAACAAGCACAGAACTCTCTTGCCAATCAAAGTCAAGCCATTGAACAACGCAGAGCAGATATTACGGCAGCCGAAGCGAAAGTGGACCAATCACGTGCGGCCTATGAATTAGCTCTTGCACAAATGACGCGCTACCAACAACTCGGCAATACTGGCGCTGCATCGAAATCAGAACAAGATAAAGCGATTGCAGACGCTAAAAATAGTTTGGCCCAACTTCATCAAGCAGAAGCCAATTTACTAGTTGCCAAAGAATCATTCAAAACTGCACAAGTTGCAGCGACAGGGCTTAAAGCGCAAGTGAATAGTGCCAAAGCACAATTTGATCAGGCAGTGACCACTAAAGACTACAGCACGATTGTGGCACCTATGGATGGTCAGCTTGGTGAAGTCAGCCCGCGTATTGGTCAATATGTTGCTGCAGGCTCTCAACTGATGTATTTAATTCCACAGCAGCGCTGGGTGACTGCTAACTTTAAAGAAACGCAAATTGCAGATATGCATATTGGTCAAAAAGCTTGGTTCAGCGTCGATGGTATGAAACATCAAAAATTTTACGGCAAAGTTGAGCAAATCTCCCCTGCGGCTGGTTCTGAATTTAGTGTATTGAAACCTGACAATGCTACAGGAAATTTCACCAAAGTCGTGCAACGCATTGCCGTGAAAATTGCAATTGATCCTAATCAACAAGGTTTGGCCCGGTATGTCTGTCGTCACCTCTGTTGATGTTGCTAGTTAGTTGATGTTGCTAGTTAGCGGATGCTAGTAGTGAAGTGCTTTAAGTAAAGATGAATAGAACAAGATGCAAAGGATTTCATCTTCTGCACCTGCCGTTTTACAATGCCTACCTATTTGACCTCTAACCACCAAGATAACGATCACCAACATGTTTGAATCTATTGCCCACGCCATTCCTGAGCAGACTATTCAATATCAAGGGGTTGATTTGTGTATTAAGCGTTTGGACTTAGTACACCCACAAATATCAGGCAATAAATTTTATAAACTTAAATATAATTTTATTGAGGCTCAGAAATTAGGGGTTAAACACGTGCTTAGCTTTGGGGGCGCTTATTCAAATCACATTGCAGCCACCGCATTTGCCGCACATTTATTTGGATTCGGTAGTCTAGGCATCATCCGTGGGGAAGAATTACAACATCAAGCCCGAAATCCTACTTTAGCTACCGCCGAACAGTTTGGTATGCAGCTCAATTTTGTCACACGCCAACAGTATCGGGAAATGAAACAAGTAGACGCTTTAGCGCAATTACGACAGCAATATCCCGAACATTATGTCATTCCTGAAGGTGGAACTAATGCATTGGCTATCCGTGGCTGTACGGAAATCTTAAGCCATGAAAATCAACAAAATTTTGATCTCATCTGCTGTGCAGTCGGTACAGGTGGAACCATAACGGGCTTGATCGAAGCCAGTGCGGAACATCAACATGTTCTAGGTTTTTCAGCGCTCAAAGGTAATTTTCTTTGCGACGATGTTGCTCAGTTGACGCAGAAAACCAATTGGAACATCAGTAATGAATTTTGCTGTGGCGGCTATGCCAAAACAACGCCGGAACTATTACAGTTTATGCGGGACTTTGAACAACGCTATGCGGTCCCATTAGAACAGGTTTATACGGCTAAAATGCTGCGAGGTATTTTCAGTATGATTGAGCGGGGTCAGATTACAAACCATCAGCGTGTTTTAGTGATCCATACTGGTGGCCTACAAGGTCGCCTGAAAGGTTCAACCGAAGCGCTAAAAAGCGTATAATCCTGCGTCCTTTCTTCCACGCGGAAACTTACCATGTCGCAAAATCAATATGATGTCCTTGTTTTAGGTGCTGGTGCATCAGGCTTAATGACGGCATATAAAGCGGCGCAGCGTGGACGCAAAGTTTTGGTGGTTGAAAAAGCCAATAAAGTTGGCAAAAAAATCCTAATGTCTGGTGGTGGTAAATGCAATTTCACCAATTTGTATGTCGAACCAGAAAATTATATTTCACATAATCCACACTTTGTTATTTCAGCATTAACTCGCTATACCAACTGGGACTTCATTGGTATGGTCTGCGAATATGGCATAGAGTACGAAGAGCGCAAACATGGACAGTTATTTACCCAAAATGGTGCAAAAGAAATTCTCGCCATGCTATTGGCAGAATGTGACAAAACAGGCTTGGTGGATATTAAAACCAACTGCGAAGTAAAAGCAGTCAATACCATGCCAGAACAAGGCTTTCAAGTGGCAACCAATCTAGGCTATTTTGAAGCAGAATCGGTGGTTATTGCCAGTGGCGGTCTTTCTATTCCTACGTTAGGTGGTTCAGGAATTGGCTATGAGATTGCCAAACAATTCGGACATTCCGTCTACCCCACTCGCGCAGGCTTAGTACCCTTCACTTTCTCAGATAGTTTTAAAGAAGTAACCTCTCGCTTGAGCGGCAATGCTATTGAAGCCACGTTATCGAATGAGTTAAACAGTTTTACTGAGGCTTTACTCTTTACTCACCGTGGTTTAAGTGGCCCAAGCTCATTGCAGCTTTCAAACTACTGGGATGTCGGTCAACGTTTTAATATCAATTTCCTGCCAGCTTTAGATGTTTTAGATTTCCTCAAATCTAAAAAATCCAGTCAACCAAAAGTGTTACTGCGCACATTGTTCAATGAACACTTACCGAAAAGTGTAGTTATAGAATTACAAAATCTGATTTGGCCTGAACAAGCTGAATTAGCCATTGGCAATATCAGTGATGAAAAACTAGAACTCATTGCAAGCCGTTTAGAAAGCTTTGAAGTGAAACCATCAGGCACTGAAGGTTATCGTACTGCTGAGGTTACACTCGGTGGTGTGGATACCACTGAAGTCTCATCAAAAACCATGGAAAGTAAAAAACAGAAAGGCTTGTACTTTATTGGTGAAGTGCTCGATGTAACGGGGCATTTAGGTGGATACAACTTCCAATGGGCATGGGCTTCTGCACATGCGGCTTCTGAATACGTCTGATCTCGACTTAGAATGAATTAAACATAACGTACAGATGAACTCTGCATAAAAAAGGGCTGATTCATTCAGCCCTTTTTTATGCCCGATCTAACTTATTCAAGATAGTCGGTTTTAAATAATGATACTGACGACGTCGAAGTTCGTTGAATTGTCAGATCCATTTTTTCAACGGCAACTGAAATATGTTGTGGTTGCACGCTTGCGGTTTGTTTGAGTGTCGATACTAAAGTATTGAGCATTGAAATTACCCCCATTTTGCCATTCCTTTGCACGGATCATAAGTGTCATTCATGACAGCAATATGAATCCTAAGTTTTTATATTTTAAGTAATATTCTATATATCACTATTACTTAAAATACCAATTTTCGAGTAAATTTCAATCATTATTTTTGGACTGATTGGTATAATTTTTTTCACTTTTTGGCGGTGATTGTTCTGCCTGCTCCAAATTAGTGCGTTTTGGTTTTGCAAAAATAAAGCGTCGTGCGCTTGCCAAAAAACCCACCGTGATCCCTGCAATAATCACTGGGGCTAAAAATTTATTCGGTGCTTTTGCCATACAATATTCCTTATAAAGCATTAAAATCGACCACTTAAGCGTGGCCGATTTTTTTAAAGACAGAATAGTTTAATTTGGATCATCTGGTTTTGGCGGGGTTAAAGGTGCCGAATTTTCAGCCTCGCCTGTCGATCCAAATGGATTATTTTGTGGTTGATCACTTGGGTTTACATCCAACTGATCTGGCGTGGCCGTTTCTTTTTCACTGACACCGGGAGCAGCCTGTTGAATGTTTGGATAGCCATCATCGGTTTTCACTTCAGAAGTCATCACAGATGTTGATGGCGTTGGACTCGCTGTAGACGATGTTGGCGTATTAAAGGTGGTTTTTGCCTTCGCCTGTTCCTGTACTGGATTCGGTTCGTTGGCTTCACGTTTTGCTTTATCAATAAGATCTGATAACAATCGTTCCGCTGGATTGCGACCGCCTAAACCAAAGGCCAAAGCAAATGCAACAGCAACCGCACCAAGCGTTAAACCAAAGGCCAAATTCACGATCGAGTCGGCAATACCCATGGCACGCAAGCCCATGGCTACAACCAAGCCCATAATCAGCACACGGACCAAATTACCTAACCAACGTGAACTGTTATATTCCCCTCGTTGCACCACATTTGCCACAATATTGGCAAGCCAGAAACCCACCACCAAGATTACAGCACCAAGTAAAATACTTGCACCGAACTGGATAAACATGGCAATCAAGGCACTGATTTGCTCAAAGCCTAAACGGTTAGCAGCTTCAGATACCGCAAACAACATTGTGAAAAATACAATGAGGCAACCGACAACATCCGACACTTTGGTTTTGCCCAAAAAGCGTTGTATGTCTAATTTTTCTGGTACAGCATCAACACCTGTACCCGAGATCACATCCACAACTAGACGCGCTACAAAGCGTGACACCACATAGGCCAAGATTAAGATTAAACCTGCGGCAATGATGTTCGGTATCGCATACATGATCTCATGTAACATGGCTGTTGCAGGCTGAGAAATCGCCTCGATACCAAGTGCTTCGAAAGCCACAATTAATGCAGTGATAATGACTATAGCAAAGACAAAATTACCCAAAACTTGAGCAAGTTTTGCGTTTTTAAACATGCCCACTTTTTCGACTTGCTGCTGCAAACTCAAACTGTTCACCAAGCCTTCCACGATACCTCGCACAATCTTCGCCAAAATATAACCCACAAAGACGATGACACCGGCAATAAAGATATTGGGAAGATAAGAAACAACTTCAGTGACCATATTTTGGATTGGGAACAATAGACCGTTCAAACCCAAGATCGATAAAACAATCGGTAGGAAAAGTAACAAAATCAGCCAATATACAATTTCACTGATATTTTGACTGATAGGGCTGACGCCAACCTCAGAACTAAGTTTTTCATCGAGTTGGGTTTTATCAAGCAGTTTTTTTGAACCGACTTTGACCAAACTCGCCACGATCCAACCAATAAAACCCACGGCTACCGCAGCCAAGAGCTGTGGAATAAATAACAAGAACTGCTGAATCATATTACTGAATGGGCCACTGACACTGGTCAAATTCAGCACATTGAGCGCACCAATGACGGCAATGATCAAAATAATCCAGAACACTACTCTGGAGACTATATTTTCAACATTGGAACGGTGCCCAGTTGCATTTGAAAGTTTTTGATTTGTACCTAATTGTTGCAGAACTTTTTTGACGCCAGCAGCAATCAATAAAGCAATGACCCAACCAATCAGGAGAATTGCTACTGCACTTAAAATGGGGTGAAACTGTTCCCAATAATACATGGCATCAAAACGGCCACGCGGACCACCCAGATAATCATTCATACGTTCGCCCTCATTGTTATACATGATCTGTTGTTATGTGCATTTTTACGTATGCCGCGATATCACACAGCATTGGTGCTTTAAACTTGAGCTTTCTTTTCCACCTTAGTTTTTGCGTATTTTTTAATCAACCAAAGTATGCATAACTCCAACAAAAGCTCACAATTGAATGTAAAAAAGCCTTGGCATAACCAAGGCTTTATTTGTGTCATTCTGATGAGATGCTTAAGGTTCAGATCTTGCAATCATGTAAATCTGTCTCATGTATTTATCATCAATGATCTGTCGCAGTTGCTGTATTTGAATCATTGGCAACAGCTTCATCCCCCGCTGTACCGCTAGTCGTATCATTGGCAGTTGCAGTTTGTGCATTCGGTGCAGGATGATCAGGTGGTGCATCCGAAGCAGACGGTTTCATATCTGCAAACATATAAAATAATAACGCGATTAAGAAGATACCCACTAAAATTAGCATATACACTGGGATACGTTTTTTTTGTGTTGTTTCTTCTGCGCTGGTGGTATGGGGCGGTTTATTAAAATCGTGTGTCATATTCCCCTCGCTATTTTGTTGTTCGTCGTTCACTTTTTATACTAGCAATACAATATCCTTTGTTGTGTGAAGAACAATTACAATCCGTGAAAACATGTAACTTGAAAGATCAATTCAATTTATTTCCGTGTTACTGTTTAGATAGATGACTTATTTTTAGATTTAAAATCAATCGCTAAGGTATAAATATCGGACAATGAACTGAATGCACCATTTCAATCGTATTTATTTACAGCGTGAGAAGTGTTGCGATAATAAATGCTTTTTTTGAGCTAGATGGAATTCTCTGCTTTTGATGGATGAAATGAGCTATAATCATGCACCTTATTTTTCACCTGTTATCAAATCTATGGCGTACCATCAACAAGGTGTAACGCTTGATCTTGACACTGACGTCACTCATCAATGTTCCCTTCATTACACTCGTGATCAGCATCTTATTGGCATTATTGAATTTAGTAAGCCAAGTTATGTGTTGAAATGGGGTGATTTGGAATATTTCCGCCGACGTACTGAAGAGTTTTCAGTGATGCCATTCCCTGAATGCATCAATGCGATGGTGATTGATATTCGAAATATTGCGGCTTTTTTAGATAATGAAGTGCCTATTATTCCTTGGCGCTTGCTCGAAGAAGAATGCCCGATTCGCTTAGTTGTTCCCCAAGATCGACTGGAGCATTATGCTGGCTTTTTTGAACCGACTTGGTTGACTTCCGACGTAGACACAGCGATTCAAGAAATTCGTGAATTTATGGATATGTTTGTGCATTAACACGGAGATTAAACTAAAGTTTAATCCCGAAAACCTCCATTTGGAGGTTTTTTTATGGCCTTTTATTTTCATTATCTATTTCACAATAAATATAATTCATTTAATATTCAATCGCTTATAACAAATTTACTTATAAAAAATCTTCATAACTTATCCCATTTCTTAGTAACAATTCGGCAATAAATTTTGCTTGAGCCTTGTTCGATTTATCACCTAAGATGTAGAAAATGATCTCTTTTTTATTGTTGAAACATTCTTAAAAACAGAGCAATAAAACTAAATACGTAACAAGATCATAAAAAGTGGATATTAAATCAGGGTAAAAGGAGTTTTAACGATGACGTCAAAAAAACATTTAGCAACTTTGTTCTGTGCAAGTGCGCTCACTTTAGGGCTTAGCGCATGTAGTGACAATAAAGCACCTACAACGGATAAAGCTGCAGGAAGTGAAGCTGCTGTTTCTGACTCAGGGACTTTAGATAAGATCAAAAAATCGGGCACGATTGTTTTAGGCTATCGCGATTCATCGATTCCATTTTCATATATCGCAGATAATCCAAACCAACCTGTGGGTTATGCGCATGATCTTCAATTAAAAGTAGTTGAAGCAGTAAAAAAACAATTAAATCTTCCCGATTTAAAAATCCGTTATAACTTAGTGACCAGCCAAAACCGAATTCCATTAGTTTCTAATGGCACCGTCGACTTAGAGTGTGGTTCAACCACCAACAATAAAGAACGCCAACAACAAGTTGATTTCTCAACAGGTTTCTTTGAAGTGGGTTCACGCTTACTTACTGCAAAAGACTCTGGGATTAAAGACTTCGCTGACCTTAAAGGTAAAAAATTAGTCACCACGGCAGGAACTACATCTGAGCGTTATATTCGTCAACATGAAAAAGAGTTAGGTATTGGTGAAGTCATTTCTGCCAAAGACCACGCTGAGTCTTTCCTCATGCTACAAAATGGTCGTGCAGCGGCATTTATGATGGATGATATTTTGCTGGCGGGTGAAAAATCGAAAGCCAAAGATCCTAATAAATGGGAAATCGTGGGTACAGCACCGATTCATGAAATCTATGGTTGTATGATGCGTAAAGGCGATACTGGTTTTAAACAAGTGGTTGATGATGCAATCAAAGCGACCTATAGCTCTGGTGAAATCAATGACATGTATAAAAAATGGTTCCAAACGCCAATTCCACCAAAAAATATCAATTTGAATTTCCCGATGTCTGATCAATTAAAAGCATTGATTAGTAATCCACATGACCGTGACGAATAACTTTCCCTAAACATTCTAAAGATGCTTAAGCCAAACGGATTTTGGCTTAAGCTCATTATAGGGAGTTCCTATGAATTATAGCTGGAATTGGGGTGTGCTGTTCCAATCTACTGGTGTAGGTGATTCGACCTACCTGAATTGGATTTTAATTGGAATCGGCTGGTTGTTTGTCATCGCTTTGGTGGCATGGAGCATTGCGATGGTGCTCGGCAGCATCTTGGGTATTATGCGTACCCTACCGAGTCCTGTAGCACGAGGTATTGGTACGGCCTACGTGACTATTTTCCGAAATGTACCCTTATTGATTCAACTGTTTATATGGTTCTATGTTGTGCCCAACTTCCTCCCTGCTGCGATTAAAAGCTGGTGGATGAATGACCTTGGGGCAAATACGACCGCCTTAATTTCTGCAAGTGTCGGCTTGGGTCTTTTTACAGCTGCACGGGTCTGTGAGCAAGTCAGGACAGGTATTGAAGCACTTCCTTTGGGGCAAACCAATGCAGGTTATGCCATGGGATTTAGCACGGCTCAACTTTACCGCTATGTGATCTTACCGCAGTCATTCCGCACGATTTTGCCACCCCTCAGCTCTGAGTTGACCAACTGTGTCAAAAACACCTCAGTCGCCTCCTTGGTCGGTGTTGCAGAAATCATTTCACAGATGAAAACCATCAGTGAATACACGCAAAACACCATCGAAATTTATACCTACGTCACCATTATTTTCATCGTGATCAATATCTGTTTAATTGGTTTCATGAATTTTCTGGAAAAACGCCTACGCGTTCCTGGCTTAATTGCAGGAGATAAATAATGGAATGGCTCAGTTCTTTTATTCAAGACCTCCAAGCGTCTGGCCCTGCGCTATGGCATGGTTTCAGCATCACACTCAAAGTGGTGATCACGGCAACCATTGGTGGTGTCTTTATGGGGACATTGTTGGCGTTGATGCGCCTGTCCTCGATTAAAGTATTTAATATTTTTGCTAAAGGCTATGTGAACCTCTTTCGTTCTATTCCTTTGCTCTTGGTGCTGATGTGGTTCTACTTTGCCGTACCCTTTATCTACACAGGGATCACGGGTAACTATCTAACGATTGATACTGCCCTCGTTTCAAGTATCGTGGCCTTCATGCTATTTGAAGCGGCTTACTTTTCAGAGATTGTCCGTGCCGGGATTCAATCAATTCCTAAAGGTCAAACATCTGCAGCTTATGCTCTCGGTATGAGTTATAGCCAAGCGATGCGCTTAATTATTTTGCCGCAATCTTTTCGCAAAATGACGCCACTTCTCTTACAACAAACCATCATTCTGTTCCAAGATTCAACCATGGTTTATGCCATCGGACTGTTAGACTTTTTCCGCACCAACTATGTTCGAGGCGACCTTATGTCATTGTTAACTCAATACATTCTGTTTGCTGGTTTGGTGTATTTCACTATTAGTATGATCGCTACCTATGCAGTTAAAAAATTACAACGGAGGTTAAGTGTATGACCGATCAAAAAACGATGATTGACCTCCAAAATGTCAGTAAATGGTATAAAGATTTTCAAGTGCTTACCGATTGCACGACTCAAATTAAACAAGGTGAAGTGGTTGTCGTGTGTGGACCTTCAGGTTCAGGCAAATCAACGCTCATTAAAACCGTCAATGGACTTGAGCCTTTTCAAGCCGGTACGATTTTAGTCGACGGTATTTCCATTAATGACCCAAAAACCGATTTAAATAAATTGCGTAGTCGTGTCGGTATGGTGTTCCAGCACTTTGAATTGTTTCCACATTTATCCATTACCGAAAACCTGACCATTGCGCAGGTTAAAGTCTTGGGTCGATCAGAAGCCGAAGCCAAGAAAAAAGGCTTGGCTTATTTAGATCGTGTGGGTTTGAGTGCGCATGCCGCTAAATTTCCTGCACAGTTATCAGGTGGACAGCAACAACGTGTTGCCATTGCACGTGCGCTCAGTATGGACCCGATTGCCATGCTGTTTGATGAACCAACTTCGGCACTTGATCCAGAGATGATTAACGAAGTGCTTGATGTAATGGTGGGTCTTGCCAAAGAAGGTATGACCATGATGTGTGTAACCCATGAGATGGGCTTTGCTCGTCAGGTTGCAGACCGAGTGATCTTTATGGATCAAGGAAAAATTGTAGAAGACTGCAGCAAAGATGATTTCTTTAATGCTCCTCGTGGTGAACGAGCGCAGCAGTTCTTAAATAAAATTCTGCATTAACATCAAAACGTTTATTTAACTGATGTTACGAAGTAACATCAGAAGCGTAATTTGATTCAAATAAAAGTACGATACGCGGTAACGTCATCCGCAAGTGTTTGAGATAGGAATTCTTCTAATCAAAAATGTTTTTGCGATACTTTAGATAATTAGACGCTAGTGAACGAGTTTTGCGGTGAGGAGCACTGCTCCGCAAGATGGTTTCCTTGCGAAGCTTCGCTTCTCATTTTGCCTAATGAGAAGCGTGCTTCGTAAGAGTACCTCCAGCCGAAGGCTAATCACTTTATTCATTCCCTTGATGTAAGACTCCGTCGAATTGGCTTAAAAATCATTTTAAAAATGCAAAATTACTTTTGCATGCATAACATCAGTTATTTATTTTCCGAAAATAAAAAAGCTCATCCATCGATGAGCTTTTTTTCATGGCACCTTACCAATAGTTTTCTACAGCAATATTACCTTCACCACGGCGGTTCATGGTCAAACCACGCGCCTTTAATGCTGCCTTGGTGTCATCAACCATTTGTGGATTACCACACAACATGACATGCGTCGTTTCCACATTAAACGCTAAGCCCGCCGCCTGTTCTAGCTCGCCATTTTCAATTAAAACTGGTAAACGATCATGCAGCGGTGCATTTGGATCACGTGTCACAATAGGTATAAATTTAAAACCCGTATGCCCTTCACCAAAGGTCTCGGCGATTTCTTGAATACGCTCGATATAAGCCAATTCTGATACGGTACGCACACTGTAGACTAGATTAATTTTTTCGTATTTAGACCACGTTTCAAAGTCTTGTAGCATTGATAAAAATGGTGCAAGACCCGTTCCTGTCCCCAACAGCCATAAGTCCTTCGGCAATGGCAACTGATAACGTGCCAAGGTAAGGAAGCCATAAGGGACTTTTTCTAAATACAGCTCATCACCCACTTGTAGATGCTGTAAATTCGAGGTAAACGCACCATCTGGAACGACGATAGAGAAAAATTCTAAAGTTTCATCAAAGGGTGACGACACCACAGAATAGGCACGAACCACCAATTCATCGCCCACTTTCAAACCAATTCGTGCGAACTGACCAGCGGTGAATTTAAAATGTGCAGGGCGTGTCATGGTAAAACTGAACAAAGTATTGGTCCAACGGTGTACAGATAAAACCTTTTCTAAGCTAAATTTTTCAATTGACATGATTTGAACGTGGCGTGACAGACTGTGCTCATGTTAGCATGACAGCATAATTTATTAATATTTTTTAAATGTTAAGGCCTGATTCATGCGCATGACTTTACGCCAGTTGGCTGTTTTTGTAGCAGTCGCTCAAGAAGGTACCGTTACCAAAGCCAGTGATGCTGTCAAACTTACTCAAAGTGCAGCAAGTATGGCATTGGCAGACCTCGAAGATGGTCTCGGTGCTCCACTGTTTGACCGACTTGGTAAACGCTTGCAATTGAATGACTTGGGTCGTTTTTTATTGCCACAAGCTTTGGAAATTTTAGGGCGCTGCGAAGCTTTTGAACAAGCAGCCAAAGGCGAACTACAAAGTATTGATCTGCGTTTGGGTGCGACCCTAACCATCAGTGACTACTTGATGCCAGACCTCATGGCAGATTTCCTACAAATTCAGCCTCAAGCACATTTACAACTTCAAGTCGGCAATACCCGCCAAATGATTGAAGCGGTAAACCAATTTCAGTTGGATTTGGCCTTAATTGAAGGTTCATGTCATCTGCCACAGCTGCAATGTATTCACTGGCGTGACGATGAACTTGCTGTGTGCTGTTCACCTGAGCACCCTTTAGCGAAGCTGGATCGTGCACTCACTGCGGCTGACTTTGATAACGTAGAATGGATCTTACGTGAAGAAGGTTCAGGCACACGTGAAGTATTTGATAACGCAATTTTAAAAGACCTGCCAGATGCCAATATTCGTTTAACCTTGGGTCATAACGAAGCCATTCTAAAAATCGTGGCAGGTGGTCTTGGTATGTCATGTATTTCTAAACTGGCAATTGAGCCTTTACGTGAAAAAGGTCAATTGGTGGTTTTAGATACGCCGTTTTGGCAACTTGCCCGTCCATTATTCATGTTGGTACATCGTCAGAAATACCAAGGACCGGGTCTCAAAGCCTTTATGCAATTTTGTGAAAAATCTGTCTAAATAAAAAAAGCGCCTAATGGCGCTTTTTTTGTGAATGCTTCCATTACCACCTAGAATCATTCTCACAAGCAATACCGTCATTATCACCATCCATCTTCGTGTTTGGACAATTCTTAATAAACCACTGAGCTTCATCTCTTGAGCGCATTTGACTGCAATACTGTCGTCCATCACAACTAAACTGAGCTTTTTCTACTGCCCTTGGCGAATCACTTGAAGCAGGTGCCTGCGCAGTGTCTTGAACAACAGACTGAGCTTGCGTTGAAGCTGTTCCGTATAGATTTTTTTCACCTTGCTCAGACAGCACCCGATCGGGTAAATCCCCCTGAGCTTTACGTTGTTCTTTTACGATGTTTTCATTTTCTTGCATGAGCTGTTGTAAATGTTGTTGCTTCTGTTCTTGGTACTGCTGATATTTACTATAGACGGCCACAGCTAAAACTAGAATCACAATGAGTCCAATAATACTGATGATTTTACTGCCCCAAACTGTGCCTTTGGCTATATCGTGAGGAGTAACTTGATCGTTTACTCGATCTGGCATTGATTCAAATGACGGATTTATCTGTTCATGAGTGGGCTGCTCTTTTTTCAAATCTAAACGGATGATATTTACAGCTTTAAATTTACCTTGATCTGCTTCAATCCTGTATTTGAGATTTTCTCCAACACGTGGTTCGATGTGTCGGCTAGGAAAATCACGAATATGAAAAAATAAATCCTTTGCTTGATCTTGTTGTATAAATCCAAAGCCGCGCTCAACATTATAGCTTTTGATTTTCCCCTCTTTAAACATAAAAATTGTCTCTCACATTTTCTTTTAATACTCTTATCATAATAAAAAAGAGGTCCTATAGACCTCTTTTTTATTTCAAAGATTTCTATGAAATCTTAAAATCACATTATTTACGCAAATTCGAAAGCAATGCTGAAGTAATCGACTGGTTATTTGCCACGACTTTAGATTTTTTAGCTTTTGCAGATTTGTCTTCTTCACGCTCAATGTTAATGGCCTTATAACGATCACCATTTTCCACCACATTAAATTTCACGCGATCATTACGTTTTGGCTCGACACCATCTGCGGGAAAGTCAGAGATATGGAAAAATACATCACCTTCTTCACATGAAAGAAAGCCAAAGCCCTTTTCAGGATTGTACTGCTTCACTTTACCTTTATATTGTTCGGACTTCATAAAGTACCCTATTCCATTTATGCCAATGTCTTTAGTATATAAAAAAGAGGCTATAAAAGCCCCTTTTCTGTTCATGATGCAAAAATTAGTCTTTTTGAACTGAACCGAAAATTTTATCGCCTGCATCGCCAAGACCAGGAACGATATAACCGTTTTCATTTAAACCTTGGTCTACAGATGCTGTATAAATGATCACATCTGGGTGAGCTTCATTTACACGTTTAATGCCTTCTGGAGCGGCAACAAGCACCATGACACGAATATCTTTACAACCACTGGCTTTTAGAACGTCAATAGCAGCAACGAGCGATGAACCTGTTGCAAGCATTGGGTCAATAATCATCGCTAAACGGTTTTGTACGTCTGGTACTAATTTTTTGTAGTAAGTACGCGCTTCTAAAGTTTCTTCATCACGCTCTAAACCCAATACAGATACTTTCGCACTTGGAATCAGGTTTAAGAAACCATCCAACATACCAATACCTGCACGTAAAATCGGTACGACTGTTATTTTTTTACCGGCAATACGATCTACAATTACTTTACCATTCCAACCATCAATTTCATGATCGACCATTGGTAAATCTTTCGTTGCTTCATAAGTCAGAAGCATAGTCACTTCTTGAGCAAGCTCACGGAAGTTTTTAGTACTAATATCTGCACGACGAAGTAAGCCGAGTTTATGTCGAATAAGCGGATGACGGATTTCATGGATAGCCACGGGAGAACACCTAAAAGGTTAAGATAAAATTTCAACCATTATAAAGCTATTTAACAAATGATAAAAATAAAAAAGCCCCCTTTACAGGAGGCTTTTTTGTAATAAGCAAATTAATTGCTTAATTCATTAGTTAAAACCACTCTGAATTAAGCTAAAAATGAACTGTTGTAATTCAGGTGAAATCGCAAAGTATGCCACTTGAGATACTGCAATGATTGGATCTGGATATACACCGATCAACAACACAAGTGCAGCTGCGCCAAGCACCATAATACCACCCACTTTTTGACCCCAATGATCGACAGCATCGATACGTGGGTTTTCCGGTGGAGTCATGTACATCACAATCATCACACGTAGGTAGTAGTACAAACCGATACCTGAACCAAGGATCACCATCGCAGCTAAGAACCATGAACCACCAGCAACCGCTGTTTTGATCACAAGGAACTTACCAATAAAGCCAGCTGTTAATGGGATACCTGCAAGAGATAACATCATGACAGTCAGTGTTGCAGTCAACACTGGACGACGCCAGAACAAACCACGGTACTCCGCAAGGCTACCTGCTTCGTCTTTGTTGTTGTAAGGGCTAGACATCAGTGTCACAACACCGAACGCACCAATCGTTGTTAATACATAAGTAATCACATAGACGTTGACGCTGCTGAATGTTGCAAAGCCTTGTACTTGAACAAAGTCAGTATTACGTGCACTGACAATCGCAACAAGTAAGTAACCAAAGTGAGCGATTGAAGAGTATGCAAGGATACGTTTCAAGTTCACTTGACGTACTGCTAGTAAGTTACCCGCAAGGATAGACAATACTGCAATGATGGTCACGATCGTGATGAAGCTATCAGAAAGGATTAAACCAGAAGCCAAGAAGTAACGAACGAATAGACCGATCATTGCCACTTTAGCCACAGTCGCTAAGAATGTCGCGATTGGCGCTGGCGCACCTGCATACACGTCCGGTGTCCATTTATGGAATGGCGCAAGAGACAATTTAAATGCAACAGCAAAGACAATCAGTGCAAGACCAAGGACTACACCCGGTTGGCTGAATGTTGTGAACATTTTGCCTGGTTCAGCAACGAATGCCATTGTACCTGTGTACGCATATACATAAGCCATACCCATCAACAACATCGCAGAAGCAGTTGCTGAAAGCACCAAGTATTTCACACCCGCTTCAAGCGACTGTGAACGTTGGTGTGTATAAGCCAATAGGCCGTATACAGGAATCGACATTAACTCAAGACTGATAAAGAAAGACGCATAGTGCGAACTTGCAACCATTAACAATGCACCTGTTACAGAGCACAGCATCAAGATATAAAGTTCTTCACGGTTATCTTTATAGGTTTCGATATACGCATGTGACAATGTGCAGCAAGCAAGTGCTGCAATCAAAATCACGAATTGGTACAACATCGTAAATGGATCTACGATGAACAAATTCATTACGTTTGCAGGTGCATACTGCCCTGCAACGAAAACAAAAATAATATAAAAGGCTGCAAGGTTCAGACCGATAACGGAAGTCGTTGCAACTAAATTGTGGTTACGCTTGATTGCAATTAGCAACATCACGACGATCGCAGTTAAAGCCACGATCATCACAGGAGCTAATGGCATAAGCTCAGAAAATGACATTGTGAAGTCCATGGCTTATTGCATCTCCACATTTTCAGGTTGTACAGCAATCTGCTGCACAACATCAACGACTTCTTGAACTGGGATATAGCTATTTGCAATCCACGCCATGCTTGAATTTGAAATATCAAGGAAGGTTTGTGGGAATAGACCAAGCCATACTAGACCAAGAGCACAGATTAAAAGAATCACAACTTCACGCGCATTTAAGTCTTTCAACGGATTTGCGTAATGCTGTTTTTGTTCTTCGTTTGGTGTACCGAACAATGCTTTGTGGATCAGGATTAAACCGTAAAGACCGGCAAATACTAAGCTTACTGCAGCAAGGATTGTGTACACAGGGAACTTGTCATAAGAACCCATCAAGATCAGGAATTCACCGATGAAGTTACCTAGACCTGGAATACCTACAAGTGCCGCAACAAAGAACATTAAGAAGAATGAAAGGTATTGGAACTGACCACGGATACCGCCCATTAAACGCATGTCACGTGTATGCAGACGTTCGTAAACCTGACCACACATAATGAACAATGCAGCAGAAGATAGACCGTGAGCCAGCATCATAATCATTAAGCCTTGGAATGTCAGGATGTTACCTGCATACAAAGCAAGAAGTACGAAGCCCATGTGCGAAATAGATGTGTACGCAAGCAGACGTTTCATGTCTGTTTGTTGGAATGCACACCATGCACCGTAGAAAATACCGATTAGACCAAGAATGATCGCGATGTCAGCAAACTGAGCAGATGCTACTGGGAAGAATGGAATTACGAAACGTAAAAGACCATAAGCCGCAGTTTTAATCAAGATACCTGCAAGGTCGACAGAACCCGCTGTAGGTGCTTGCGCATGTGCATCTGGTAACCAGCCGTGTAATGGGAAAACTGGAAGTTTTACCGCAAAACCAATGAACATACAGATCATGAATGCATACGCAAGTGCTGGAGCTTTCGCCTCAACAGTGTGTGCAACACTCATCAAGAAGTCATAGTTAAAGCTGATTTGACCGTGAAGTTGGAAGCCAACAACCACTAGACCCAAGATACCGATCAACATGATCAGACCCGCAACCTGAGTATAGATAAAGAATTTAGTTGCAGCGTAAACGCGTGACTTACCTTCTGCCCCTTTATGACCCCAAAGTGCGATCAAGAAGTAGATTGGTACCAGCATCATCTCCCAGAAGAAGAAGAATAGGAACATGTCAATTGCTAAGAATACACCGATCACACCACCTAAAGACCACAGTAGGTTTAAGTGGAAGAAACCAACGTTCTTTTGAATCTCACCCCATGAACAGCCAACTGCAAGTACACCCAGTAATGCAGTTAAACCCACCATAAGCAGTGAAAGACCATCCACCGCAAGGTGAATGTTAATCCCTAAAGTGGTAATCCACGGTAGGTTAAATTGAGCAGCCCACTGTGGAGCTTGCGTACCCAACTCGTAGTTATAACTACCGCTTTGCCATAAAACGACGGTTAACACCAACGTTAATAACATACCAATTAAGGCAATATAGCGTGGTAAGTGCTTGTCGAGTTTATCGACAAGCCAGCATACAAAACCTGCAATGAACGGAATAAGGATCAGAGCGGGTAGAATTAAATTGTTTGGAGTTTCCATTTTATTTCCCCACGACCTGAATCACGACCAGGATCAATAGTAATGCAAACGTACCGAATGCCATACTAGATGCGTATTCACGCAATGAACCTGTTTGACGTGAACTTGTAAAACTATTACCGCCTTTAACAAGTGCAGGCAATACAAGCCATAAGCCGTCAATTGGATCACGACCAAAGATTTTAGCCAGTAGCAAATAAGGCTTAACGAAAACAATGTTGTACAAAGCATCGAAACCAAGTGCATTACGACAGATATTTGCAAGACCCGCGCCCAGTGAAGTTTTCGCGAACGATTTCACTGCACCATAAGCAAAGGCAAATAACACCACACCCACTGCAAGACCTGCAAGTGCAATACCAACTGCTGTATATTCAGCGCTATGCATACCGTGTTCTAGTGCTTCTGGAATATTAAACGCTGGGATTTGTGCAGCATTTAAAATATTCGTTACTGGTGCTTTTAAGACATAAGCTAAACCAGTTGAAAGCACTGCAAGAATCGCCAATGGACCCCAGTAAGTAACACCTTTGATTTCATGGTAAGGCGTGTTTTCTTTACCAAAGAATACAACCCAAATAAGACGGAATGTATAAATTGAAGTTAAGAACGCACCTGCTACGCCAGTCCAGTACAAGCAGTCATAAACTGCAATCGCTTGACCTTTCACCCATACCGCACCAAGAATCGCATCTTTCGAGAAGAAGCCGATAGTAATGAATGGAATCGCTGCCAATGCACCGCCACCAATAGCGAAACAAGCAAACAAGAATTTGTTTTTGTGGAATAGACCACCCATCTTGAAGATGTTTTGTTCGTGATGGTAAGCCAAAATCACAGCACCAGAAGACAAGAATAATAATGCCTTGAAGAATGCGTGAGTCAGCATGTGGAATAGACCGGCTTGGTAAGCTTCAGCACCTACAGCCATAAACATATAACCCAACTGACTCATAGTAGAGTAAGCAAGAATACGTTTGATGTCTGTTTGTACCAATGCAGCAAAGCCCGCAACCAACAATGTTACCGCACCTGTGATTGAGATGAACATCATCACTTCTGGCGCTTGTTCAAACACGCTGAACATACGGCTACATAGGTAAACACCTGCTGTTACCATTGTTGCTGCGTGGATCAATGCAGATACTGGTGTAGGACCAGCCATCGCATCTGCCAACCATGTTTGTAATGGGATCTGAGCAGATTTACCTGCAGCACCCAAGAACAACATCAATGCAGTCCAAATTGCAATCGAAGAACTCTGAGCCAAAACTGTTGGCGCAGCAGCCACAACTTCTGCAATGTTTAAAGTGCCGAATTGTTGGTAGATCAAGAACAATGCAATCAGTAAGAATACGTCACCCACACGTGTCACAGTGAATGCTTTAATTGCAGCAAAACCGTTTGCAGGTGTTTGGTAGTAGTAACCAATTAATAGGTATGAACATAGACCTACACCTTCCCAACCGAGGAATAACAACGCTAAGTTGTCACCCAACACTAAAAGCAGCATGCTTGCCACGAATAAGTTGAAGTATGAGAAGAAACGTGCAAAGTCTTCTTCGCCACGCATGTACCATGTTGCAAAGATGTGAATTAAGAAACCCACACCTGTGATCATGCCCATCATCAATAATGATAAGCCATCTAAATGAAGCGTGAAGCCCGGTGCTAAGTTACCTGCACTGAACCAAGTCCAAAGATGCTGAGTTGTTGCAACTGAACCATTATTAACAAAGTCGATACCGGCAATTAATGCAAATAAAGCTGAAAGACCCACTGAACCTGCACCAATAATTGCAGCAACTGATTCAAGAAGGTTTTTACGACCTGCCGCCAACAGGATAAAACCAATTAGCGGGAAAAGTACTGTTAAATATAAATAACTCATCCGCGCATCTCACTAGCAGCATCCACATCCAGATGATGGAAGCGATGATAGAACTGAAGGACGATCGCAAGACCGATACAAGCCTCTGCTGCAGCAAGCGTTAAGATCAAGATAAACATCACTTGACCATCTGGCTGTGCCCATGCGCTTCCTGCCAAAACGAACGCTAAAGCAGCAGCGTTCATCATGATTTCAAGGCTCATTAAAATAAATAGTAGGTTGCGTCGAACCATCACACCGTAAAAACCCAGTGCAAAAAGAATGGTTGCAACGATCAAACCATGTTCTAAAGGGATGTTGCCCATTATTCTTTGTCCTCTTCTGCACCTGGCTCACGTTTGCCAAGATGGAATGCAGCGACAAGTGCGCCAAGCAATAACATCGCAGCAACTTCAACCAGCAATAAGTACTGAGTAAAGAGTGAAGTACCCACTTCTTTCGGACCGACAACTTGAGCACCCATGACAGTGCCAGCAGTTGTGTAGTCTGACTTCAACATCCAAACAAGGATTAGACCCATCAGGAAGCTCATCAACGCAGGATATGCCCACGCTGAAGAAGTCAGCCATTTGCTTTCTTGTTCAACAGTATTTTGACCAAGATTCAGCATCATCACGACGAATACGAATAGCACCATGATTGCGCCAGCGTAAACGATAATTTCGAGGGCACCGGCAAACGGCGCACCCACGATCATGAAGATACCTGCAACTGCAAGTAAAGAGATAATCAAGCTTAATAAAGCATGTACTGGGTTCGTGTTAGTTACAACACGAACGGTAGAGACGATGGCCACAAGCGCCATCAAATAAAATGGCCACATCATGGTAATAGACTCCGTACATCAACTGGTGTGCTTTCGCGTTGAGCCTGACCTTTATCTTTACCAGCAACAGCCATACCTGTTACGCGGTAGAAGTTATAGTCTGGGTATTTACCAGGACCTGAGATAAGAAGGTTTTCTTTCTCATAAACTAAGTCCTGACGAACATACTCACCTAACTCAAAGTCAGGTGTCATTTGAATCGCAGTTGTAGGACATGCTTCTTCACACATACCGCAGAAAATACAACGTGAGAAGTTGATACGGAAAAATTCCGGATACCAACGACCATCTTCTTTTTCAGCTTTTTGTAGTGAAATACAGCCGACTGGACATGCAACCGCACAAAGGTTACATGCTACACAGCGCTCTTCGCCATCAGGGTCACGCGTTAACACGATACGACCACGGAAACGTGGTGGTACGATGTCTTCCGCTTTAACCTCTGGATATAAAATGGTGTCACGTTTACGTGTCGCGTGTGAGAATACCATCCACAACGAACGTACAATTGACCCAAATCCAGCTAGAAATTTAAACATTTTATTCTCCCTGCTGTCTTAGGCCTGATTCATCAGAATCACAGCACCAGTTACCAGAAGGTTAACCAACGCCAATGGCAAGCAAATTTTCCAACCAAAGTTCATGACTTGGTCATAACGTGGACGCATTAAAGAACCACGAGCCAAGACAAACATCATTACAAAGAATGCTGTTTTAATAATGAACCAGAACGCAGCTGGAATGAATGGAATATCTAGGTTGAAAGGCGCTAACCAACCACCGAAGAATAAAGTCACGATTAATGCCGAGATCAGTACAACGTTGACGTATTCCGCAACGAAGAACATCCCCCATTTCATACCGCCGTATTCAACATGGTAACCTTCCGCCAATTCTTGTTCTGCTTCTGGTTGGTCAAATGGATGACGGTGAGTTACCGCGACACCCGCAACCACGAAGATCAAGAAACCTAAGAACTGAGGAATAACAAACCAAACATCACGTTGAGCTTCAACAATTTCACGCATGTTGAATGAGCCTGCAATCGCAACCACACCCATCAGTGAAATACCCAAGAACACTTCATAAGAAATGGTTTGAGCAGCAGAACGTAAACCACCAAGTAATGCGTATTTGTTATTTGATGACCAACCACCGAACAATACTGCGTATACCGCAATACCAGCCATTGCCATAAAGAACAATAGACCGATGCTCATGTCTGAAACACCTAGATAAGGTGAAACAGGAATAACCATGAACGATAGCACCGCAGTTGCCATCGCAACTGCTGGAGCCATACGGAAAGTCAATTTGTCAGCAAATTTTGGTGTCCAGTCTTCTTTGAACATGATTTTCAGCATGTCGGCAACAATCTGGAACATACCGCCCGGACCTACACGGTTCGGACCGTAACGGTCTTGCCACAAGCCGAGTAAACGACGTTCAATAAAAGACATCAACGCAGCAATCAATACCACAACCAGTAAGATCACAATTGCTTGAAGAACTGAATAGGCGATTGGCCAGTTTTCAGCCCACAGCGGCGTTTGACGGATTAATTCTTGTTCCATGAATTACACTCCTACCGCGACTGAAACAGGTTCTGCAAGCGATACTGTAGGTGCTAGACCCACTGGGTAACCGATATAACCTGTAGGTAAGTATTCAATCACTTGAACTGGAAGGACGATTTCAGCATCCCCTGCTTTCACAGCGATACGTTGACCATCTTGAACATTTAAGCGTGCTGCATCTTGTTCACCCACAGCAAACATTGCTTCAGGAATACGCGATTCCATCGCAGGTGTTTTCACTGTAAATTCACCAGAAGCGAAGATGTGATGCATCGGCACAAGACGGAAGCTTTCACCATTAACCGCAACAGGTGCAGGTGTAACGAAAGTACGTGCTGGACGTTTCGCTAAACGATCGAATAAACGAACGCCTGCATCACCACCTTTTAAGTGACCACCCACGTTGTCTTGGAATTTGTTCCAAGCTTGTGGAGAGTTCCAACCTGCAGACCAAGCAAATGGTACAAGTGAAGCTGGAGTTTGGTTACCTACATAACCTTCCATAGAGAACGTCAACGCAGAGTCTTTATCGACTGGTTGTTTTGGTTCATGAATAGAAAGTGGTGCGCGCATCGCAGTACGACCTGAGTAACGACGTGGTTCACGTGCCACTTTCAGACCATGTACACGGAAGCCAGCATCTGGTGCTACGTCTTGAATTGCTTCAAGTGCAGGAACGTTTTTCGCTACTGACTCGATAACATCATCAAGAAGTGTCCAAGAAATCGCTTTGCCTTTCACGCCAGTTTCAATGGCATGTAACCAGCGCCAAGATTCTTTGATCGCAAGTTCAGGTTTGTAGTAGCTTGGGTCATACACTTGGTAGAAACGTTGTGCACGGCCTTCTTGAGAGACAACAGTACCGTCACCTTCAGCAAATGAAGCAGCAGAAAGTACGATGTTGGCTTTTTTCACAGTTTCAGTTTCAGAATGATCAAGTACGATCACTTCTTTACCAGTAAGTGCAGCATTCACCTGCGCGGCTGGTAAGCGACGATAAAGGTCATTTTCCACCACGATCACGATATCGTAATCTTGTGCGAATGCTTGTTCTAAGCTTTGACCACCAAAGATCGCTAAGCCCATTGAGTTCACTTCAGGAACAGTCAATGTTAAGCCCGCATTACCAAGGTTCTGTGCAACTTGTGCAGCAGCTTCCATGATTGATGCGTCTTGTAAGCTCGTACCAGAGATGATTAATGGTTTTTTCGCAGCTTTTAAAGTGTCCGCAATAGTTTGTGCAAATGCTTTCGCATCGTCATCCAAACCTAAGATCACTTCACCTTTCACAGCAGCAGCGACCGCAAAACCTAAACGTGCAATGTCGTTAGGTGATGCAACAACTTCACCCGTTGCAACATCAGCTAAACGTGTTTGAGTTGCAGCAAGGATGTAAATCGGAGATTTCGCATCTTGAGCAATACGTTGTACAGGTTCAGCCAACCACTCTTGCGTACGGCGCTCTGCAGCCATTTCTTTAGCTTTATTTTTCGCAGCTTGGCGAACAGATAGAGCCATACGTGGCGCAGTTTGAGTCAGATCTTCACCCAAAATCAACACAGCATCGTAGCTTTCGATTTCACGCATACCAGGGTTATAAACACCTTCGGTTTGCATAATAGAAGCTGCAAGTTCAACAAGTTTTTGCTCTTTTTGAGACATACCCGTTGAGAAGTTGTCTTGACCTACAAGTTCGCGAAGTGCGAAGTTTGATTCAAGTGACGCACGTGGTGAACCGATACCCAATACTTTTTTGCCTTGGATATTTTCAATTACGGTATCCAATGCTTGGTCTACAGAAACTGTAGTTACATTTGCACCAGAGCGGAATTGTGGTTGACGTGGACGATCTTCACGGTTCACATAACCTGTACCGAAACGACCTTTATCGCAAAGGAAGTATTGGTTCACGTCACCGTTAAAGCGGTTTTCTACACGACGTAGTTCGCCATAACGTTCACCCGGAGAGATGTTACAACCTGACGAACAGCCTTGGCATACGCTTGGCGCATACTGCATGTCCCATTTACGGTTATAGCGTTCAGAGTGTGTTTTATCTGTGAATACACCTGTTGGGCAAACTTCAGTCAAGTTACCAGAGAATTCAGATTCTAAAGTACCTGATTCTGGACGACCAAAGTAAACACGCGAAGCGTTTGCATACACACCAAAGTCCGTACCACCTGCATAATCTTTGTAGTAACGCACACAACGGTAGCACGCGATACAACGGTTCATTTCATGAGAAATGAAAGAGCCTAGCTCTTGGTTGTAATGCGTACGTTTTGTGAAGCGGTAACGACGACGATCATGCTGAGTCATTACAGTCATATCTTGTAAATGACAGTGACCACCCTCTTCACAGACTGGACAGTCGTGTGGGTGGTTGGTCATCAAGAATTCAACAACAGAAGCGCGGAAATTCTTTGCTTCGTTATCTTCAATCGAGATGTAGGTATTGTCAGATGCAGGCGTCATACATGACATAACTAAACGACCGCGAGTATCTTCAGGATTCGCGTATTGAGTCACAGCACATTGACGGCAAGAACCGACAGAACCTAAGGATGGATGCCAACAAAAGTATGGGATGTCGATGCCAAGGCTAAGACATGCTTGTAGCAAGTTCTCTGAGCCGTTGACTTCATACGATTTTCCATCGACATGAATTGTAGCCATAGTCGAATTCCTTAAGCTTGTTCAACGTTGCTAGTTTGAGCTGCCGCATTTACGACTTTAGCTTCAAATTCGCCACGGAAATGTTTGAGTGCGCCCATTAACGGTTCCATCGCACCTGGAGCATGCGCACAGAAAGTTTTACCAATCCAAAGCTTACGAGTAAGTTCTTGTAAGTGATCGATATCTTCTTTCTTACCTGTGCCATCTTCCAAGGCTTTAAGCGCTTTAACCGCCCAAGGTAAGCCATCACGGCATGGTGTACACCAACCGCAAGATTCACGCGCAAAGAATTCTTCTAAGTTACGTGTCGCAGAAACCATACACTGAGTTTCATCAACCACCATGAGCAAACACGTACCTAAACGTGAACCTGCTTTCATGATGCTTTCAGCATCCATAGGAAGGTCAATGTGTTCAGCAGCAAGGAAGTCTGTAGAAGCACCACCCGGTAACCATGCTTTGAGTTTTAAACCATCACGCATACCACCAGCATGATCTTCAATCACTTCACGCGCAGTTGTACCAAATGGAAGTTCCCAAAGACCTGGGAAAGTCACTTTACCTGATGCACCGTAGATTTTAGTACCTGGATCTTTCGACTTACCTTCAGATAAACCGATATACCATTCAGGACCATGAAGCATAATTGCGGGTAAGTTGTTGTAAGTCTCTACGTTGTTAACAATCGTAGGACGACCCCAAGCACCTGCAACTTGTGGGAATGGCGGTTTAGTACGAGGGTTCGCACGGCGACCTTCAAGCGAGTTAATCAATGCAGTTTCTTCACCACAGATATAACGACCCGCACCGGTATGCACGTGTAACTCAAAGTTCCAACCAGTACCTAGGATGTTTTCGCCTAAGTAACCTTTGGCACGAATTTGGTCCAATGCTTCATTTAAGTATTGAGCCGCTTCGATGTATTCACCACGGATGAAGATATAACCTTGTGTTGCTTCTAATGTATAAGCAGCAATCAACATCCCTTCGATCAACTGATGAGGAAGTTTTTCCATCAACAGACGGTCTTTAAAGGTACCTGGTTCCATTTCATCGGCATTACAGATGAGGTAACGAGGACCTGAGTTATCATTTGGTGCCATAAGCGACCATTTGATTCCTGCTGGGAAGCCCGCACCACCACGACCTTTTACAGTCGCAGCTTTGATCACTTCAAGCACTTCTTTCGGTTGCATGCCAACAGCTTTCTTAAAGCCTGCATAACCTTCAAGTGCTTCGTAATCATCTGCACTGCGAACGTGTTCCTGTTTGCTCAAACGCCAAGTTAATGGGTGAGTTTCTGGGTTACCGTCGCCATAAATTGGTTTTGGTTCAGTATTCATACATACTTCTCCAATAACTGTTTAATTGAAGTCACTTCAACTAGACCGTGAGTGTCTTCGTCAATCATTAACGTCGGACCTTTGTCACAGTTACCTAGGCAGCAAATTGGCAATAAAGTAAAGCGACCATCTGCAGTCGTTTGACCAAATGAAATGCCTAATTCACGCTGGAATGCTTCAGCAAGTGTTTCCGCACCCATCAAGAAGCAAGCAATCGAGTCACATAATAAAATTACGTGGCGACCAACTGGTTGACGGTAAATACGGTTATAGAAAGTAGCAACACCTTCTAGGTCTGCAAGGCTCATGCTAAGCAATTGCGCAATAGCATTCATCTGTGCATCATCTACCCAGCCATTACGGCGTTGTACACACTTCAACGCATCAAGACATGCTGCGCGTGGGTACGGATAGTGACCAATGTGATGTTCGATATCGTGGATTTCTTCCGCAGTTAAAATCCCTTCAACGTTCACACGTGGTTTTTTGTCAGTCAAAATCATCATAATGCGATTACCCCTTAGCGATCCACGTCAGCCATTACGACGTCAATTGTCGCTAAATAAATGATTAAGTCAGACATTAAGCTGCCGTTAATCACAGAAGGCATTTGCTGTAAGTGCGTGAAGGTTGGTGTACGGATACGTGTACGGTAACTCATCGTTGACTTATCTGAAGTCAAGTAGTAGTTCGACGCACCTTTTACCACTTCCGCCATTACAGAGCTTTCGCCTGCTGGCATTACAGGACCCCATGACACGCTCAAGAAGTGCGTAATCAATGTTTCGATGTCTTGTAAAGTTTTATCTTTTGGTGGTGGAACAGCCAATGGATGGTCTGCTTTGTATGCACCAGAAGGCATGTTGTCTAAACATTGTTTGATGATTTTCAGTGATTCTTCAATTTCACGGAAGTGAACAAGAACACGTGCATAAGCATCGCCTTCGTACTCTAAAGGCACATCGAAGTCGTAGTTTTCGTAGCCGCTATACGGACGATATTTACGAACGTCGAAGTCGATACCTGTAGCACGTAGGCCTGTACCTGTTACACCCCAAGCCAATGCTGATTTTGCATCATACTGAGCAACATTACGGGTACGACCGATAAACACTGAGTTTTTCAGTGCCGCAGTGTAGTACTCGTTCATACGCTTCGGCATCCAATCTAGGATTTCGCGAATGAGGTGCTGCCAGTTGTTTGGCAAGTCGTGCGCTGTACCACCGATACGGAACCATGCTGGGTGCATACGGTAACCCGTGATCGCTTCGATCGCGTCATAGATTTTTTGACGGTCAGCGAACATATAGAATACAGGGGTCATACCGCCGGCATCCTGAATCGCAGTACCAATGAACAACAAGTGGTTATTGATACGGAACAATTCAGACATCATGACACGGATACATTGTGCACGGTCAGGAACGGTAATCCCTGCCATTTGCTCTACGCCAAGAACGTAAGGCATGTTTTGCGCACAACCACCTAAGTAGTCAACACGGTCTGTATACGGAATGAATGAGTGCCATGTTTGACGCTCAGCCATTTTTTCCACACCACGGTGGTGATAGCCGATGTCAGGAACACAGTCTTTCACTTCTTCACCGTCCAACTGCAAGATCACACGGAAGGCACCGTGCGCAGATGGATGGTTAGGACCCAAGTTTAGGAACATGAAGTCTTCATCATCGTTCCCACGCTTCATACCCCAATCTTCAGGTACGAAACGAAGATGTTCTTGTTCGTAATCCTGTTTCGCTTGGTTTTGGCGATAAGGCGTGTATTCGGTCGCACGTGCAGAATATTCTTTACGTAACGGGTGACCTTCCCAATATGTTGGCAACAAGATACGACGGAGCATTGGATGCCCTTCGAAGTTGATACCAAACATGTCGTAAGCTTCACGTTCGTACCAGTTGGCATTCGGCCAAATATTGGTTGCCGTTGGAATGTTTACATCATTCTCAGCTAATGCAACCTTGATACGAATATCACTGTTACGCTCTAACGATAACAAGTGATAGAACACAGTGAAGTCAGATGCAGGCAGACCATCGCGGTGTGTACGTAAACGCTCATCAACCGCAGACAAGTCAAACAGCATCACGTATGGACGTGACACCGTACGCAAGAACATTAAAACTTCTTGTACACGTGCGCGCTCAACCCAGACTGTTGGAAAGTCTTCAAAAGTCGTTTGCACGTAGAAGTTCTCACCAAATTTGGTTTTGAGCTCTTCTACAATTGCAAATGCAGGGCGGGAATCAACTGGAGTTGATTCTGGCATAGCAATGTCAGTTTCAGCCATTGGCTTGGCTTCCTATTTAATACAAATTCAGTCAATCAAAACGACAATTACACCCAGTCCGGGTGTATCAATATTTCGTCGCAGTGATTATTTAATTTCATCCATTGAGCGTAAGTTTTTCACTGCAATACGCTGTGCGTTCTTACGGTCACGTTCTGGCATCATCTTTGGCTTATACACTGGCTTAAGATCATCACCAATCACGGCCGATAAAGGACGGCGCTCAAGTTGAATCTGGTCTTGCAATAACATCAATGCCTGAATTAAAGCTTCAGGACGTGGTGGGCAACCCGGGATATACACATCGACAGGGATGATTTTATCCACACCTTGTACAACTGAATAAATGTCGTACATACCACCAGAGTTTGCACATGCGCCCATTGAGATTACCCATTTAGGCTCAAGCATTTGCTCGTACAAACGTTGAATTACAGGCGCCATTTTCATGAAGCATGTACCTGCAACAATCATCAAGTCAGCCTGACGTGGTGAAGCACGAATAACCTCGGCACCGAAACGTGACAAGTCATGCACGCCTGTTAAAGTCGTTGCATACTCTACGTAGCAGCAAGATGTACCAAAGTTAAACGGCCAAACTGAGTTTTTACGACCCCAGTTTACTGCTGTATGTGCAACATCCTCTAAACGAGTCATGAACACATTTTTATTCACTTCTTCTTCAAGCGGATCGGTAACGATTTGACGCTCTTGAAGTGGATATTGATCAGCATCCGGATTCGCACGGGTTAATGTATATTTCATCCCGTCTTACTCCTTGTCAGATGATGCAGTCGGTGACTTAGATTTCACACGACCAGATGATTGCGCTGGAATTTGACCTGTAGGGTCCATAACCAACTCTTCAATAGAGTTAAAGCGTGTGATTTCTGCGATGTCCATATTTGGTGAACCAATTTTCAACGCTTTACCTGCAGCTTTACGCTTATCAGAAGGCGCCCAATCTAATGCACCTACTTTTACCGCGTAAATTAAAGCAATCAATAAATCGACCACAAAAATAACCACGGTAGTAAAACCAAACCAGCCTGCTTCACGAACAGAAGTAGACCATGCATATAGATAAAGTGCTTCGATATCAAACACGACGAAGAAAATTGCAACTAAATAGAATTTCGCAGACAAGCGAATACGTGCACCACCAGCACCTACTACACCTGACTCAAACTGCTCTTGCTTAGCACGACCCCATGATTTACCCCCAAGGAGTAAAGGGACGGTCAGCATAAAGACGCAAAGGAATGTAACGCCGATCACGAAGGCAATAATTGCCCAATCGTATGGAGTAATGGCACTCATGCGGGGATAACTCCTGGCAGGCCTATTTATTAACAAAGAATGTATGTATTGGCCTTCAAATACACCAAACACAAAATTAATCCCGCCAATTGTACCTGATTGAGGAGGCTTCTTGCTAGCTTATCGGTATTCGTCTTTAGGATGATTTTTTAATCATTTCAGCATTTAAATTGGGTTTACTCCCTTAAAATTAGGATTAATCGCTTAATTAGATTAGATTGCATTTTTTTATTAATTATTACATTTATGTGATTTTATCAGAAAATTATGACTGTTCAGTTTCATCAACAAACCCTTCATTTCTCAGCATACACGTTCAAATTGGCGTATTTTTATCAACTGTGTCATTTATTAAATAAATACTCCCCCACCTCAACTTTGTTGTTTCTTTATTCACTTCTTTTGCTTTTGATCTTTTCTTCAAATGAAAAGCCAGCTGTATTGGTTCTATGTAAAAAGACATTTTTTTAGCTTCTTGTGGCTTTTTTGCAATTCTTTGACACGACCTATAAAGAGTGTGATATTTGTAGTTAAAACACAAAAAGCAATCACAACGGAGAGACAATAATGACTTTAGAATTTACGCATAAACCTGATTATTTTCTATCTGCGCAATTGGTGATTCACCATATTAAAAACTACTTAGATAAGCACCCTGATGCTCAAAATGCCATTTTTGATTTACGTGATATCTATGAGTTATTACGTCAAGATTTAGCTTCTGCAACCACCAACCTTAGCGGGATTATGAATATTGTAGATGAATATAAAATTGAGACTCTAAACGGCGACCAAAAACTCATTAGCAATTATTCTATCGATGCTAAAAACAACTCTTTACTCATCGATTTCAATGCAGATGCCCTTGCTGCTCTGAAAAATGGCAAACCCATTATTGAACCTGATGCAACGATTACCGAATAAATAAAAACCTGATGTAAAAAAGCCATTCAAATTGAATGGCTTTTTATATGTACCACTCGCTAAATACAGCTGAGTTAGATTTCTTAGGCTGTTTAGCTTTCATTGGCACTAAGCTCTTTACCATCTAGCTTCGGCTTATTCTTCTTAAAACGTGTCGCAGGCCATGTCATGGTAAAACGCGCCCCACCCAATGTTGGACTTCCATCAATACCAACTGTTCCACCAAACCAATAAGCAATACGGCTAACAATCGATAAACCTAAACCATAGCCCCCTGAAGCACGGGTACGACTATCATCTAAGCGTGCAAAGGCATCAAAAATACGCTTACGATCTTCTTCTGGAATGCCGGGGCCATCATCTTCAACACAGATATAGGCCATGCCTTCATCATTCACACCACCACTGATCAGCACTTTATCATCACAATAACGCACTGCATTACCCACCAAGTTTTGTACAACGCGATGTAAATAGCGACGCTCGGTTTCCACAATCACCCCAATCGGTGGTGCTTGCAATTCCAAGGTTTTCCCTGTCTTTAAGGCTTCGGTTTCAATCAAGACCTGATCTAAAACTTCAAACAAGCTGACATCTTCAAACTCTAAAGATGGCATGCCCTGTTCGAGCTTGGCATAAGTCATAATTTCATCAATCAAGGTATTGAGAGCTTCGATATCTTTGTCGATTTGTTCAACTTGCTGCTGACGGTAGTCGTAGTCGTCTTCATCCGCCATCATTTCTACACCAAAGCGAATCCGCGCCACAGGTGTTCGCAGTTCATGCGATACCGCGCGCATCAACTCACGCTGTGCTTCAATTAAACGTTCAATATGATCTGACATTGAGTTATAGCTCGATGCCAAGGTACCAAATTCATCGGTACTTTCGACAGGCAGACGTACAGATAAGTCCCCGCCCTTCATTTTATTTAACGCATAATTTACAGCACGCAGCTTACGTTGCATCGGCACCAATAGACCATAAACACCCAAGCTCAAGACAAATAAGCTTAGTAGCGTAATACCGGCTGCCAACTGAAAAGGCATCCAATTGAATAGCGGTACCGGCCCCATAACCAAGACTTCTGAAGTTGAGCTTGGAATTGGCGATACGATCGAAATAGTTGTACCGCGCTCCGTCGCACTGTCACGATACAAAATAATGCTGTGATCTAAGCGTAATCGGCCGATTTGCTCAGAATCTAAAGGTAAACTCTGAACATTTTGAATTGAAATTGGATATGAAAAATGATGCTGAATTTTTTCAAGATATTGTTTTTCTTGACCTGGGTAATAAACCAAATAATCCAGTATAAAGACAGGCAACGCCTTCATTTGGCGTTCTGAAATATTATCGGCTTTGATATACAGCAGATGCGCAGGGTCATCTTTTAAGCCAATAATAATATAGGCTGCCGTAGTTTGTGCATCCCAACGCACTACAGCTTTACGCTCTTCTATACGTTTTGTTTCCGCTCGGGTTAAATCAACCTGATTAGCTTTTACATAATAAATAGGCAACTCAAGTAGATCAGATGCATCTGACACCCAATCTGACTTTTGTTGTTCATTTGGCTGACGTGCAATACCTTCACTTATAATGAAAGCCAAACCGTCAGTAAGCGATTCACGATATTCTTGCGCGCGCTGGTAGTTGATGATCTGTACCAGCAAATAGCCAAATGTAGCGACTAAGAAGACTAATATCAGTAGTCCCGCGTAGACGCGCAAAAATATACTGTGTTTAAACACGTAAAAAGTGTCCTACTTTGCCAAACTGAGGGACGGCATTTTACATTAAATGCCGTTGGTTTCTTTTACGAATAAATAACCTTTACTACGTACGGTCTTAATACGTTTCGGGTTTTCAGGATCATCGCCAATTTTTGGACGAATACGTGAAATACGCACGTCGATTGAACGGTCTTGACCATCGTATTCAATACCACGAAGACGCTCAAAGATATCTTCACGAGAAAGAATTCGACCCGCATTAGATGCCAATAACCATAAAAGGTCATATTCCGCACTAGTAAAGTCAACCAACTCATTATTGAGCGTGACAGAACGACCACCGTTATCAATCACAAGGTCATCAAATTCGATGCGCTGTGCAACTTCATCTTCTGGTGCTTTGTCTGTACGACGTAATAATGCACGAATACGCGCAAGTAGAACGCGAGGTTGAACAGGTTTTGCAACGTAGTCATCTGCACCCATCTCTAGACCCAAAACTTGGTCCATGTCTTCGGTACGTGCAGTCAACATTAAAATTGGTTGATGGTAATGCGGACGAACTTCACGACAAATGGTTAAACCATCTGCACCCGGAAGCATTACGTCAAGTAATACCATGTCTGGTTGTTCAGCGATAATACGGCGGATTGCACGGTTACCGTCTGGTTCTACCCCAACTTCAAGTCCGTTACGGATTAAGTATTCTTGAGTTAAACGAGCAAGACGCTCATCGTCTTCAACAATTAAAATTTTAGGTAACTTTTCTTCTTGGCTCATTGATTGCCCCTTATTTGATTGGGCGTATCCTATTTGAAATCCGATAGATACGCTTAAACATAGTTTGCAATATACACACGTTTACATTGTAAACAAGATGGCATTCACGAAACTGATACATCAATATCGTATTTTGTAATAAATTTTAACCTGCCATATTTCTGCAATTTTATTTACCGATCATTTCCATGACCTATTGCTCACAATAGCAACAATTATAAATTTGGATACATTTTCATCGGATAAAAACTGACTGGTTGATTCACAACTTTTTACGCTTTCTAAAGTTATCCACAATGTTATCTATAAGCACTCTTTTTCGACTTTGCTATGCTATGCCCTTGTCGGATAAGGCATATATAACAAAGATAAAAAATAGGGATTTTTTGAGATGGATAGCTGCCAGAAACGTTCAAAGCTTTTAGTAAAATGTCAATATTGATCTACCCTAAATTTTCCCGTATCTTGTGTTCAATAAATTTTTAAACCACTAGGTCTTGTGTTTAAACCTCAAACACTGTGGCATAAAAATTGCCCAGTTCAAACGGTCCTAACATAAAAATAGATGAAAAATGGAGCTATGCTAGCATGAGCGTAACGAATTCAACCCCTGGTCAAATTCAGGTGATTAAACGCACCGGTGACGTTGCACCTTTTGATGCAGAAAAAATCTCTGTGGCGATTGGTAAAGCGTTCTTGGCCGTTGAAGGCCAGCAAAGCGCTGACTCCAGTCGTATTCATGACCGTATCTCTCAATTAACTGAGATGGTACTGAATACCTTTAACCGTCGTTTACCTTCTGGCGGTACCATTCACATTGAAGAAATTCAGGATCAGGTTGAACTTGCGCTTATGCGTACAGGTGAGCAAAAAGTTGCTCGCTCTTACGTGATTTACCGCGAACAACGTGCTGAAGCTCGTAAACAAACTGGTGCTCACCACCACCCTACTTTACAAGTGACGGGTTCAAACGGTCAGCTTAAACCGCTTGATCTTGGCGCGCTTGAGGCAAATATTGTCAAAGCAGCTGAAGGTTTAGAAGGCATCGATGTTCAAGCGATTATCGATGAGACTGTAAAAAACCTATATAACGGCGTAAAAGAGTCAGACATCTCAACGACCATGATGATGGCAACTCGTACACGTATCGAACAAGAACCAAACTATACATACGTGACTGCGCGTTTATTGCGTAATGACCTTGTTGCTACAGGTTTAGAGTTTTTAGGTTTAGATACTGACACGAACGAAGGCGACGCTTTAGAAACTTTCTTGAAGAAAGGTATCGAGCTTGATCTTCTTTCTCCAGAGCTACTTAACTTTGACCTTGCAAAATTGGCTGCTGCGATTCAACCAGAACGCTCAAACCAATTTACTTATTTAGGTCTACAAACCTTATTTGACCGTTACTTCATCCACTCAGATGGCGTACGTTTCGAATTACCACAATTATTCTTCATGCGTGTTTCAATGGGTCTTTCATTGAACGAAGACAACCGTGAAGAACGTGCGATCGAATTCTACAACTTATTGTCTAGCTTCGATTACATGGCGTCTACGCCGACTCTATTTAACTCTGGTACTTTACGTCCACAGTTATCTAGCTGTTACTTAACAACGATTTCAGATGACCTTTACAACATTTATGGCGCAATGCGTGATAACGCAATGTTGTCTAAATGGGCGGGTGGTTTAGGTAATGACTGGACGCCTGTTCGTGCGCTTAACTCGTATATCAAAGGTACGAATGGTAAGTCACAAGGTGTTGTACCGTTCCTTAAAGTTGCCAACGATACTGCCGTTGCAGTCAACCAAGGTGGTAAACGTAAAGGTGCAGTATGTGCATACCTTGAAACTTGGCACCTGGACATCGAAGAATTCCTAGAGCTTCGTAAGAACACGGGTGATGACCGTCGTCGTACCCATGACATGAACACAGCGAACTGGGTTCCTGACTTGTTTATGCAACGTGTATTCGAAGATGCTGAATGGACACTGTTCACACCATCTGAAACACCTGATTTGCATGACCTAACAGGTGCAGAATTTGCTGAACGCTATGCTTACTACGAAGGCATTGCGAAAGAAACCAACATGCTACATAAGAAAGTCCGTGCGAAAGACTTATGGCGCAAAATGTTGTCTATGTTGTTTGAAACTGGTCACCCTTGGATCACATTCAAAGACGTATGTAACTTACGTTCACCACAACAACACGTTGGTGTAGTTCACTCTTCTAACTTGTGTACAGAAATTACGCTGAACACTAACGAAGATGAAATCGCAGTATGTAACTTAGGTTCAATCAACCTTGTACAACACGTTCAAGGCGGTGTGTTAGATCGTGAAAAGCTTGCTCGTACAGTTAAAACTGCTGTTCGTATGCTCGACAACGTGATTGACATCAACTACTACGCTGTTCCTCAAGCTCGTAACTCGAACTTGAAACACCGTCCAGTGGGTATGGGTATCATGGGCTTCCAAGATGCTTTATACGAAATGAAATTGGCTTATGGTTCTGATGCTGCGGTTGAGTTCGCTGATGAATCTATGGAAGTGATTTCTTACTACGCGATTCAAACATCTAGCGACTTGGCACTTGAACGTGGTACTTACGAGACATTTAAAGGTTCACTTTGGGATCAAGGTATCTTGCCAATTGACTCTTTAGATATCGTACAAAAAGCACGTCCTGACCGTATGTTCGAAGTTGACCGTACGACACGTTTGGACTGGGATACTTTACGTACTAAAGTTCAAAAAGACGGTATGCGTAACTCAAACGTGATGGCGATTGCACCGACTGCAACCATTTCGAACATTTGTGGCGTATCACAGTCAATCGAACCAACTTTCCAAAACTTGTATGTGAAATCTAACCTTTCTGGTGAATTCACAGTGATCAACCCGTACCTAGTGCGTGCGTTAAAAGATCGCGGTCTTTGGGATTCTGTAATGGTGAACGACCTGAAACACTTCGAAGGTTCGGTTCAAAAAATCGCACGTATTCCTGAAGAGCTTAAAGCAATCTTCGCGACTGCGTTCGAAGTTGAGCCACGTTGGATTGTTGATGCTGCATCACGTCGTCAAAAATGGATCGACCAAGCTCAGTCTCTTAACCTTTACATCTCTGGTGCAAACGGTAAGAAACTTGATATGACTTACAAAATGGCATGGTTACGTGGTCTAAAAACCACTTACTACCTACGTGCATTGGGTGCGACTTCTGCTGAGAAATCAACCATTAATACTGGTGCATTGAACGCGGTTAAGCCTGCTACAGTTGCAGCACCTGTAACTGCTGTTGCGAAAGAAGAACCTAAAGCTGAAGTTGCTGCTGAAGAAGAAGGTTTTAGTCAAGCAGCTCCAGTGCCAATGGCATGTTCAATTGACAACCCTGATTGTGAAGCTTGTCAGTAATCTGACAGGTTTTAAATCCTCCCCAACCCTCCTTTAATAAAGGAGGGAGATTCCTCGAAGCAAATGGCGGGATGCAAGTCCCCCCATTGCAAAAGGGGGATTTAGGGGGATTAAAAAATTAAAAATAAATAAAGGAATCCACCATGCCACATATGACGCATAACTATCAGTTAGGGTTAATTGCCTTGGTGGTTTCCTTTATTTTGACTTTTTATGTCCCGATCGCCTATTTCTGGTTCAAGGCATATAAATCGCGTAATCAAAATAAGTAGTGGGGATATTTGCTCTACCGAACACTTTTAGAGCAGTGATCGACAAAACTTAATTTTGCTTACACAAATTGAGCGTATAGTAGGACATCTCAGCGACGCTGGATGTCTATAAAAGATATAAAGCAACGAAGAGAGAACTGTTATGTCTATCCTAAGTTGGGACGATTTCGAAGATGATGAACCGAAACAAGCTGCACAAGCTCACCAGCCTGCGCCCGTCGAACCGCAAAAAACGACTGATTCGCAAGTGGTATCTAATGCACAGCACTCATCGCCGAATTTGGCAGCTGCACAACCCGCTCGAACCAGTACAAATCGACCAACAGATCCAACCGATCCGTTGGCAAGAGCATCTAACGCTCTAGAAAATCTAGACGTTGCACCTGGCTTAGAAGAGTTAGAAATGGGTGCTCAGCGTGTTCAAGTTGACGATAAAGCGATGATCAACTGCCGCGCTGACTTAAACCAACTTGTACCGTTCAAATACGAATGGGCTTGGCAAAAATATCTAGACGGTTGTGCAAACCACTGGATGCCGCAAGAAGTGAACATGAACCATGACATCGCACTTTGGAAGTCTGAAAATGGCTTGACCGAAGATGAGCGTACCATTGTTATGCGTTCTTTAGGTTTCTTCTCGACTGCGGATTCATTGGTTGCAAATAACTTGGTTCTTGCAATCTACCGTCACATCACAAACCCTGAATGCCGTCAGTACATCTTACGTCAATCATTTGAAGAAGCGATTCACACGCACGCTTACCAATACTGTATCGAATCTTTAGGTATGGACGAAGGCGAAGTCTTCAACATGTACCGTGAAATTCCTTCAGTGGCTCGTAAAGCAGCTTGGGGTCTGAAATATACACAATCTTTAAGTGATCCTACGTTCAAAACAGGTACACCTGAAAACGACCAAATCTTGCTTCGCAACTTGATCGCGTTCTACTGCGTCCTTGAAGGTATCTTCTTCTACTGTGGTTTCAGCCAAATCTTGTCTATGGGTCGTCGTAACAAGATGAATGGTGTTGCTGAGCAATTCCAATACATCTTACGTGATGAATCTATGCACTTGAACTTTGGTATCGACATGATCAACCAAATCAAGATCGAGAACCCTCACCTATGGACTGCTGAGTTCCAAGAAGAAATCATTCAAATGATTCTTGAAGGTACAATGCTTGAAATCGAATATGCACGTGACACTATGCCACGCGGTGTATTGGGTATGAATGCAGGCATGATGGAAGAATACTTGAAATTCATCTGTAACCGTCGTTTGAGCCAATTAGGTTTACCTGAACAATTTGCTGGCGTGAATAACCCATTCCAGTGGATGTCAGAAATGATGGACTTACGTAAAGAGAAGAACTTCTTTGAAACTCGCGTAACTGACTACCAAACTGGTGGAGCGTTAAGCTGGTAATAAATTTTTCAGCGAAATATCAAAAGCGGAACCAAGTGTTCCGCTTTTTTTATGAAGAATTTCATTCACCCAAGCAAATCTATGCATTTAATTTAATTCATATTCTGCTAATATAAAACGGTATAAAAATACATTAATTAATAAAAATCACATAATAAAAGAGGACAGAATGAAAGGTCAGATATTAGATTATTCAGTACAAACCAATTCAGGCATCATCAGTGGAGATGATCAAAACCGTTATGAGTTTACAGGTGCAGAATGGCGTGGCCAAAACTCACCTAAACGTGGCGATCATGTAGATTTCGATATCAGTCCCGAAGGTCAAGCGGTTCAAGTATTCAATGCACTTGGCAGCAGTAATCCTATTCAACAAATTTCACAGCACCTCGATAAAATTTCAAACCAAGACCAAGCTGAATCAAAATTCAACATGATTGATTGGTTTGTCAAATGTCTAAAAAATTATGCCAACTTTACTGGACGTGCACGCCGTAAAGAATATTGGTTTTTTGTTTTGGTCTATCTTATCGCAATGATTTAGGACTTACGCACTATCATTTATAGATTCTCTGTGGTAGCAGATGATTTTTATCGAGAATAAAGTCATCAATGAAGTTTTTGATAATTGGTCTAAATAATTTCTTCTGCCAACGATATATATTTTC
>NZ_VPDB01000040.1:0-30178 GCF_013417925.1 Acinetobacter sp. YH12218 | reverse complement strand
GTGCAGGGCGAGGTGAAGGCTTTGAACTGAGAACCGACCAATGGGGTGCAGTGCGAGCAGGACAAGGGCTCCTTGTCAGCACACACCCACAACAACAAGCAGCGGCAATGCACCTCGACGCACAAGCTGCAAAAGATCAAATCGAAGCCAATTTAAACAGCAGTAAAGCCTTAAGTGAAGTGGCGAAAAATCAACAAACTGACCCACTTGAAGTCTTGGATAACCTGAAAAACTTCCTTGGACAAATCGAAAAAGGCAGTAAAGAAAAAGCTGATGCCTTTAAACAAGCCTTAATGATTTTATCTGCACCAAACTCAATTGCTGTGAGTAGTCAGGAAGATATTCATCTTTCAGCCGATGGACAGATCAGCCAAAGTGCAGGCGATAGCATCAACCTCAGTAGCCAAAAATCTTTAATTGCCCATGCACAAAGCAAGATCAGTCTATTTGCGGCACAAGAAGGATTGCGTGCGTATGCAGGCAAAGGCAAAGTTGAAATCCAAGCCCAAGGAGATGGGGCTGATTTGATTGCACGAAAGGGTATTCAAATTATTTCCACAGAAGAAAATGTTGATATAAAAAGTCCAAAGGAAATTATTCTTACCGCTGGTGGGTCACAACTTAAAATTACTAGTGCAGGAATATTTCCAACAACTGCAGCGAAATTTGAGGTAAAGGCGGGGCAGCATAAGTTTGTGGGCGGACAACAAGTTAATTACAGTTTACCCGCATTAGGGGATCTAAAGAACTTTTTAGAGCTGAATTATCATTGGCCTGATTTGGAACCTATGAAAAATGCACCTTATCTTGTAATTTTTGAAAGTGGTCAAGAGTTTAAAGGTCATTTGGATGATAAAGGCTTCGCAAAAATTCCTAATATTCCCCTCAATGAATCTTATACAGTCTGGTATGGAGAAGATCAACGCGAAGTTGAAATTGAAGTTCTGGAAGATAATGCATTAGAAACTTTTACTGCTCAAGATGAGATCGAGCTTGAAGAATTATTAAAAGATTGGGATTTAGAAGACTAAATAGGTTTTTATATGGTTGATTTAAATAAAGATGATGTCGCAACAATTACTCAGGCTATAGCTATAGGTTTTTCACCGGCAGGTATTGCACTTGATGTGGCTGATCTAGCTAGAGCATCCTATAACCTATATCAAGAAAAATCAGATGATCATTACTTCGAAGTTGCGTTGTGTATTATTGGGTTTATTCCTGGACCTGGAGATGGAGTCAAAGCAGGTCTAAGAATAGTCAATAGAAAGCCAGAAATTTTGTTTGAATTAATTCGTTTTATTATGACGCACTGTAAAATTCATGGAGATCCTGAAAAATGGTTGGCAGAAGTAATCAGTGATAAGAAAATAAGGGAATTAATTCGAAGTGGTAAGCAGGCTTCTATTAATGCTTCGAATAATAATATTGATAGTAGATGGGCAAAGTATTGGGTTAATCAAAGTATAGAGCTTACGTTTAATTTCTTAGAGAACTCAATATCATCACTAATACAATTGTTGGCAAGAAAAGTCTTGCATTGGAAATCCAAAGTACCAAAGACTTCTGCTGATCGAAGACAAAACAGTAATGGAAATGGTCATCAAAATAGTTCCGCTCATGGTACGACTTACAATGGAAAAACAGGGCAAAATGGAGATGGCAAAGGCACTAAAGGCCGTACACTGTCAAAGACCGATATTTCAAAAGTTTTATCTAATTTAGAAGTTGGAGGTGTAGGTGAACATATGGCTGATTATTGGGTTGCTAATAAATTAGGAATCAAGGTTTCCCATGATTCAGGCAGTAAACCCAATGAAAAACTACAACGCACAATGACTAAACTGCATGTAGGAATTCATGATCAAGGAATTGATGCGATTTGGAAGTCTGATAAAAAAGATCTTGGTATAATGAATACCAAGACCTATGCCGTGATTGAGGCCAAAGCAAGTTTAAGTATGGGGAAGGGAACAGGACCAGGTTCTTTATTGAATGATTTAGATAAGCAACAAGATACAAGAGATCGACATAAAGAAAGGACTGATGCCAAAAAAGATAAACGTTCTGAAAAGAAACTTGTGCCAAAGCAGAAGTATTTGAGTAATCAGCAAATGAGTGAAAAATGGGTTGAAGCACGCTTATCTATTGTAGAAAAAAGACAAGTTCTACCTAGTTACAGCCGTCATTTACTTTATTTTAATTATGCTCATCCTGAAACTGTGGAGCATTTAAATACGTTAGCCGTTTCTATTCAAGATCAGCAACCTATTGATCATACAAAGCATCTAAATGAACATACACCATCAAATTTTTGGGGTGCAGCTAAAATTGATGAGGCTCTGAACAATCGAGTTACTCGAGCAAATACCAAAAATGGTTATACGAAATAAAATTAGATGATTAAAATGAGGAATCAACAATGTTAGATTTTACAGAACGACGTAGACAACAATTTCTAACTGAAGACTATTATAAAAGTGCCTATGATTTTTATATAGAAGACGTTGATTTTTGGAAAGAAAGTGATACGTTTGAAGATGATCAATACAATTGTGGTGAAGATAGGCGTTGGACGCTTATAACACATGATTATTCTTTTCTACTTTACCTTGTATACACAGCAGGAAAATCTATAGGGGAAGTTATCCCCTTATTTGAAAAAGTTATAGAAGGTTTTGAAAAACAATCTGAAGCCTTAGCTATCTTCCATAAGTCAAAAAAACCTTCTGTCATTCCAACTCAAAATGAAACGTTAAATATACTTGGTCTGGCTTTTTTATTAAATCGAAATGATTTATTTGATCGTATACATTCATTAGTCAATGGTGAGGGTGAAAGTCATACGTGTGAAGATGAAATTATTAATAAATTTTTTAAACTTAATGATCCTTCACATCCAACATTTAACGAAGGAAATTTATTTGCATTAGGTTATTCAAAATTATGTGATGTGATTGATAATGTGCTAGTTAAAAATAATAAAGAAACTGCTGTTAAATATTTAGATGAATACTTAGCTGATTGGTATCAAATGAATAAAAATGCACTTTGGTTTAATAGTCATTTAGAGCCTGCAGAAGAACTAAAATATTGTGGTTATTGGTCTTTTGAAGCAGCTGCTTTGGTTTATTTACTAGACTTAGATGATAGTTCCTTACATAAGCACTTGTTTTATCCTAAAGATATAGTTGCATGGGCTCGTAAAAATAATACTCAATCTGAAGTAACCCAAGAGAATCTAACTGTAATAAAAGTCAAAGCTGGCGAAAAATCCCCAAAAACGGGCTATTGGACAACCCCTGCACAAGAAGATTCACGCGTTCATGTGTTAAGAGGTGAAATGTTACCAACACTTTCTGAAACAGATTGGGGTGAAGTGTACTGGTATTTTAATGGTGAGGAATAAATAAAACATGCCCTTCGGGGCATTAATTTTAGGATTAATATGAATTTCGATAAATATAAAAGACAGATTTTTTTAACTGAAGAGTATTATTTAAAGACTAAAAAATACAATGAAGAAGGAATACCCTTATATTTAGAAAGTGATGCATTTGAAGATGATCAATATAATTGTGGAGAAGCTTCAAGATGGCAATCTATTACATGGATCTATCATTCTTTATTATATCTTCATTATACTGCAGGAAAGCCAATAGAAGAAATATCTCCATTATTTGAAAAAGTAATAGAAGGTTATGAAAAACAAGCAGAAGCATTAGGAGTTTTTAAAGCAAGTAAAAAGCCAGTTGTTATTGGTGGTGAAGGTGGTTTTATTGCATTAACTACAATTAGCTTAGCAGTATTGCTAAATAAAAATAATTTATTATCTACAATTAAACAATTAATCAATGGCGAGGATGGAGGAACTTTTAGTGAAGATGAAGTGATTAATAAGTTTTTAAAACTAACGGATTCTAATCATCCAGATACTGAAAGAGATGGGATATATAGTTATAATTTTTCAATATTATGCGATGTGATTGATAATGTAATAATTAAAAATAACAAAAATCATGCGATTGAACTGTTGGATGAATATTTGGCTGAGTGGTATCAAATGCATAAAAATACACTTTGGTACAATAGTCATTTAAATTTAGATAATTATTCATATGTTGGTTATTGGGCTTTTGAAGCAGCAGCTCTTGTTTATTTACTAGATTTGGATGACAGTTCTTTACATAAACATTTGTTTTATCCTAAAGATATAGTTGCATGGGCTCGTAAAAATAATACTCAATCTGAAGTAACATAAGACAAACTAACTGTATTAAAAGTCAAAGCTGGCGAAAAATCCCCAAAAACGGGCTATTGGACAACCCCTGCACAAGTGGATTCACGCGTTCATGTGTTAAGAGGTGAAATGTTACCAACACTTTCTAAGGCAGATTGGGGTGAAGTGTACTGGTATTTTAATGGTGAAGAATAAATAAAATATGCCCTTCGGGGCATTAATTTTAGGCTGAATATGAATTTTAAAATCGATCCTAAATTTTTATATTTATTAGAACATTTTAGTTCTAAAGAATTTTTTTATAGCATGAGAAATAACTATCAATCTTTTTTAGATCGTTTGGAATTGCTGTTTGCCGTTTGTATGAGAAATCTACCCTGTAATTATCTGGATTTTCCAATGCCAGAGCAAGTTGACATCAATTGGGGAGGGACGGTTTTACCGCTTTTAAGAAAAACCATGGATACTTTAGATTTTGCTTATATAAGAATAAAAGAAGGCGATCTAACATATTTAGATTGCGCATCAGAGATTCGATCGAATGACAAAGGTATGAGTGAGTTTTCAAAAAAATGGATGGATGAACTACCTCATGAAAATGTGAAAGAATGTTGGGATTTTTATACAAAGGCTAAGGCCGAGGCATTCATTATTGAAAATACCTATCCAACGTATTGGAATCAAGAAAGTATTGTTGATGAAATATTTGATATTTCAAAAATTAATATTCCTGTGTCATATCCCATTTATCGTATAAATCAAAGTATTAAAGTAAAATCGAATGAAAAAGTTGCGATAAAAGGTTTATATATTTCCGAATTTGTGCCGAACCGAATAGAATTTATGGCTCATAGTAATGAAGATGATAGAGGTTTTGGTAGTGTAATTCCCACTACAATAGATCCAGAAACTTATGAAACATATTATGAGAAAACAGATTGGTACTTGATTGAAAGAGTCGCAAATGAAGGGGGCAAGTTTACCGATCGAAGCTGAAATGATTTGTGTTGTCTGATGTGTGTTGATAAATGATAGCGAAATAACACATATGATTTATCCAAAAGATTTGGTTAAATTTTCCAGAGAATTTGTACCTTCCAAAATGATATAAGTAACCCATGTGCAAAAACGCTAAGAAGCGAAGTAGGACAAATTTGCCCTAAAATAGGTGAATGGTATAGTCCTGCGAATAACATGGAAAAACGTTATTTTAAACAGGGTGATGTTATGCCTGAGATTAAAGATAACCCTTGGGGTCTAACGATTTGGTATCTGACTGAATAAGTAGATGCCATTCGAGGTATGTTGGAATGGATGGGTATGTGTACTGGCAGCTTGATGGTGATAAATAGGATAGAGTTTCCTTTTGGTTCTTCGTTTCTAATAGATAATATTTTAAATTTTCTTTGATTATTATTTTTAATTAAATAAATTAAAACCCCATATTTTTTAAAGGATAATGATGAATTTTTAAAAACGAATTTAATACTTATCATACTTTCAGCAATAATTTTAATAGGGTGTAATACTAATTCAACAAAAACTTATGTGTTGACCACAACATCTTATGGTTATGATGCAAGATATATTCCTTATATTGTTGAATTAAATGGAGAAGAGTTAGGTGGAGGGCTAGGTAGTGGAACGAAAAGATCAGCAGTGATAACAGGAACTCAATATATTAAATGGGGAGAAGGTAATAGCTCTAAAAAGCATATTGCAACCAATGTCCCCACATTGACGAATGAAAATTTAAAAGATAAAAAATATTTAGCTGTACATATATATCCAGATGACAGTGTGGAAATTAATTTATCGAATGAATTACCTGATGCTACTGAGAAAGGTTTAGAGTGGAGAGCAAAAATTATTGATGAATTGAAGGTAAAAGAAGAAAAATAGCTGTATCAGTCATTAGTGGCATATAGATAAAAAAAAAGCGCATGATGACATGCGCTTTTTAATTTTCAGCTAATTATTTTTCAACGAATGCACGTTCAATCACGTAGTCGCCTAGAACGCCCATCTTAGGAGATTCTTTCAGACCGTGCTGGTCAAGTAGTGCAGCAACGTCGTCTAGGAATGCAGGTGAACCGCAAAGCATTGCGCGGTCAGTTTCAGGGTTGAAACGTGGAAGCCCAATTTTTTCGAAAAGTTGACCAGATTCAATGGCAGTAGTTACACGGCCTTGAGTATGGAATTCTTCACGAGTTACCGTAGGGTAGTAAACCAATTTTTCTTTCGCGCCTAATTCACCAAAGAATTCGTGGTTAGGAATTTCATCTAAGATTAAATCTTGATAAGCCAATTCCGAAATGAAACGTGTACCATGTACAACGATGATTTTTTCAAAACGTTCGTAAGTTTCAGGGTCACGAATTACAGAAAGGAACGGTGCAAGACCTGTACCTGAAGAAAGTAGGTATAAGTTTTTACCAGGGTTTAAGTCATCTAGAACCAACGTACCTGTAGGTTTTTTAGATACTAAAATTTCATCGCCAACTTTTACTTTTTGTAAAATAGACGTTAAAGGACCATCTGGAACTTTAATAGAGAAAAACTCTAATTCTTCTTCATAGTTTGCGCTTGCAATAGAATAAGCGCGCATTAAAGGCTTACCATTTACTTCAAGGCCGATCATCACAAATTGACCGTTTTTAAAACGTAACGCAGTATCGCGAGTGGTTTTAAAAGAGAATAAAGTGTCATTCCAATGGTGGACGTGAGTAATCTTTTCGACGTTAAAAGCAGCCATTAAAGGTCTCAATAAAATTATCAAATTAGAACAGCTTACTATTCTAATCTAAAATCATTCTCGATAAACTGAATATATTTAATTGAACTTATCAGAAAAAGTGATTATGTCTGAGCTTAAAATGCCAATTATCGGGTATATGAAATCTCCCTACCGAGAAAAATTTGGTATTCCACGTCAGCCGAATTTGGTGCAAGTCGAATCTTATATTGAAATGCTAGAACCTTATAACGATTTATTGGCTTTCGAAGGGATTGATGATTTTAGTCATCTTTGGCTGATTTGGCAGTTTCATGAAAATAAAAATGCAGATTCGACAAAATTTCGTCCGCAAGTTCGTCCTCCGCGTTTAGGTGGTAATCAAAAAATCGGGGTATTTGCGACACGAAGTATGTACCGACCGTCACCTATGGGCTTGTCGGTTGTGCAGCTCAAAGGAGTGAAAAAAGTCGGAAAATCGGTATGTGTCTATGTGGTCGGTAGTGATTTGTTGGATGGAACACCAATTTTAGATATCAAACCCTATATTCAATATTCAGATGCAGTTATGGATGCGCAAAGCGGTTATGCGCAGGATGAGCCAGAAAGAAAATCTGTGATTTGGTCAGAGCACGCTGAGCAACAAAAACAGGTATTTTTGAATAATGGCAATTTAACCGAACAATTAACAGCAGAACTGGAACAAGTATTGAGTTTAGATCCACGTCCTGCTTATCAGCATGATGATGAACGTGTGTATGGCATGTTATTTGGTGGATTGAATGTAAAATTTCAGGTCTGTGATCTACAAATTCTGATTATTGATATATCTCAATAAAAAAGGAGCTTTTAGCTCCTTTTTTATTAAATGTGTAAATTATTTATTTGCTGCAAAACTTTGTTTGATTGCGTTAAGAGCAACATCGTTATACATGCTGCAAGAGTTCTCAGCTAATTGTTTAAACTCTAAAAATTGAGTTTTTTGAGTAGGATTTGTTGAAGTATTTATCCAATTATCAATAATCTTAATTAAATCCTGCATATTGTATTCCACTCCTTTAGGAGATGGGTAAGCGTCATAGAAACGATTTTTATATTGAGCTACGCCATATTCACTCTCATCATCAGCTACGGTATAGGCTACAGTATCTTTCATGATGTATTTTTTCGCAGTAATATCTGTACTAAGATCAGCCCACCAGTCAGCTAAAAAACTTTGACTTTCACTATCTGAGGAATCTGTTAAATCTAAATACTGTTCACTATTTGATACTTTATTTAATTGTAAACAGCGAGAACCAGCGGGAAACTTAATATTTGAAATAGCTGTTAAGTATTTGAGAGCATCGTTAGAAATATAGTTGCTTGAATCAGTAATATTATTTTTTATGATCCAATAATTATAGGCATCAACTTGAGAGGCAATGATTTCACCTTCAAGATTGAAAGATTTCATTGTTGTTGTAATTTTTAGACCTGATGAATTAATAGAGGAATGAGGACTTAGCGTCCACACATTATTTGCAATGGATATATTGCCATTCAGATAGCCATACGAACTGTGTAGAGATCCTTCATCATACAAGCCATTCGTTGTGACCATAAATGAATCGCTACTTTCTGAAGTATATAATTTACCATTATCGATAGTTGCAGTATCACTTTCGTATGACAGCACATCACTTTCACTGTCGAGTTCAAAAGTTGACCACTGTTGGAAAGCAGCATTTGGTACTGGTGGATTTTCACTGGAATTATTATTAGATGTAGAGCTTCCACCGCCACTGCCGCAGGCAGTTATGCTAAGAATAGTCATCGTATAAATTGCTAATATTTTTATTTTCATCATAAATCTTCTTATATCGTTGTTATAAAGCCCTGAGAGGCAAATTTATTATAGCTTAAATTTATGAATGTTTTTATTAATAAAAAAAATAGTATGCTTTCAGAAAACCTATGTGCAAAACACAAATGACACAAGCGTGCCTTTAGAATTTTTTTGCTATAGTAGTTCTATGTTTGGGGAACATAGAACAATGACTTTTAATTTTGAAATTGACACTTCTTGGTGTTTAGACCAATTACAAAAAGATGGACGAATTACTGAACGCGACAAAATGCTGATTCAAACCACGCACCGTCAGCGTGAGCAGTTGAAATGGCATCCTCTACAATGGATTGCCAATTTTAATTTAGTCGATCAGAGTCATTCGCAGTCTACCTTAACACTCAATAGACTCTGTCAATGGTTGGCAGAAAAGTCTGGTGTGCCGTTTTATATTATCGATCCTTTAAAAGCTGATGTGCCTGCTTTGACAGCCATTATGTCGCAGGAATTTGCAGTACGAAATCGCATTTTAGCGGTTGAATTACAAAATGAGCATGTGTTGATTGCAACGGATCAACCTTATAAAAATGAATGGATTGCCAATTTAGAAAGAACAGTTTTACCACGAAAGATTCAACGTGTATTACTCAGTCCAGATCAACTACAGCGCTACTTGGTTGAATATTACCAAGTGAGTCGTGCGGTCAGTAATTCGCAAAAATCATCGAGTTATGACCGTGAAAATAAAGGCGTTGAAGCGCTATTACAATTAGGTGATACACAAAATCCAGATGCCAATGATCAGCATATTGTGAAGCTTGTCGATTGGGTCTTACAGTTTGCCTTCGAACAAGGTGCAAGTGATATTCACCTCGAGCCGCGTAAAGATACAGGAAAGGTGCGTTTTCGTATCGATGGCGTATTGCATACCATCTACAACATGCCCGCAAATACCCTGACAGCCGTGGTCTCGCGAATTAAGATCTTAGGTCGGATGAATGTGGCTGAAAAACGTAAACCGCAAGATGGACGTTTAAAAACCCGTACACCCAAAGGCCAAGAAACAGAGCTGCGTTTATCGACGTTGCCAACGGCCTTTGGTGAAAAGTTGGTTATGCGTATTTTTGACCCTGAAGTCTTGGTACGTAGTTTCCAACAGCTCGGTTTTGAAGGGCGTCTGTTAGATGATTGGAAGGCCTTAACCAGTCATAGTCACGGTATTATTTTAGTGACTGGTCCGACGGGTTCGGGTAAAACCACCACGCTTTATTCATCGCTCAAGCAATTGGCAACTGAAGAAGTGAATGTCTGTACGATTGAAGACCCGATTGAGATGTTAGAGCCGAGCTTTAACCAAATGCAGGTGAATACAGGGATTGATTTAGGCTTTGCTGATGGTGTACGGGCTTTAATGCGTCAAGACCCTGACATTATCATGGTCGGGGAGATCCGAGATCATGATACGGCAAATATGGCAATCCAAGCTGCATTAACAGGTCATTTGGTGCTTTCAACTTTACATACCAATGATGCACCATCGAGTTTGACGCGATTACATGATCTGGGGATTCAGCCTTTTTTAACGGCAGCGACCATTTTAGGGGTTTTGGCACAACGTTTGGTTCGTCAACTCTGTCCACATTGTAAGCGTGAGACTTTTATCAATGAACAAGAGTGGAAACATTTGACCTTTGAATATGCGATACAAATGCCTGATTTTGTCTACGAGGCGGTGGGCTGTGATGAATGTCGTCAAACGGGGTATAAAGGCCGTGTGGGGATTTATGAATTTATGCCGCTCAGTATTGAAACCAAGCAATTGATTGGTGCCAATGCAGATTTAACCCAATTACGTACACAGGCACGTAAAGAGCATGTCGAACCATTACGAATTGCAGGTGCGCGTAAAGTACTTGCAGGTGTGACGACTTTAGAAGAAGTTCTGCGTGTCGTACCGCTCAACTAATGGTTCGATCAAATAAATAAAAACGTCTTTGCAGCTTAAGATTCGACTCATCTTGCTTTGTTTAAATAGCGCTATCGAAATAGACAAAGTAAGAGAGATCGAAGATGAAAACATTCACTCAATTGGTATGTGGTTTAGCATTTGCAGGTGTGGCATCGGTTGCAGTCGCGAATACAGCAGTTAATCAAACAGCTGTTGCACCGATGAAAACCACATCAGTGAAACATGCCTTAGGCTTAAAAGATGACAGTAAGGTTCAATTGAAAGGTTATGTTGTGAAATCGATGGGCGATGAAAAATATCAGTTCCGCGATAGCACAGGCAGCATTACAGTGGATATTGATGATGAACTTTGGCAAGGCAAAGCAATTTCAGCTAAAACACCGGTAACGCTCATTGGTGAAATCGACATTGATTACAAACCAACAAAACGCGTTGAAGTGGATGTCGATCAAGTAAGATTTTAATTTAGCCTGTCATTCAATACAGTGCTGCTCCATGAAAAAAACCACGGCTTGCTGTGGTTTTTTTATGTTATGAGCAGATATGAGCAAAAGTTCGATACACTGAAGTCGTGACCATAGAAATAGGGTAGGTAAGATGCGAATTTTATTGGCAGAAGATGATGCATCCCAAGCAGACAGTATAAAAACATGGCTTGAAATGGATGGCTATAGTGTCGATTGGGTTGATCGCGGCGATCACGCTATTTTGGCTTTAGAACAACATCAATATGATTGCATACTTTTAGATCGTGGCTTACCAAAAGTAACTGGTGATGAAATTTTAAAACGTATCGTACAGTTGCATCCGTTTACACCAGTTTTATTCATTACTGCTCGGGACAGTATTGCAGATCGTGTTGAAGGTTTAGATCTGGGAGCCCATGATTATTTGGTGAAACCGTTTAGCTTAGAAGAGTTGTCAGCAAGGGTACGTGCCCAATTACGCTTGCATCATCAGCAGCGTGATAATTGTCTGACTTTTGGTGATTTAAGTTTAGATGTACATGCCAAAACGCTGCGTAAAAATGCGGAATTGATTACGTTGACTTCGCGTGAATATCAAATTTTGCATAAGATGATGTTGAATCCAGAGCATATTATGACGCGTAGCCAACTCGAAGAATCACTCTATGCTTGGGGCGATGAAGTTGAAAGTAATGCGATCGAAGTTTTTATTTACCAATTGCGTAAGAAGATTGGCAGTGATTACATTAAAACCTTAAGGGGTTTGGGTTATCGCATGAATCTTCCGCAACAAAGTTAAGTCTATGAGTGATAAAAAAAGCATTTCCTTACAGTCGCAACTGATTAAAACCTCACTGCTCAGTGCAATTTGGGCGGGAGCAATCTCTCTGTGTCTGATGTTGGGATTTGGTTTGTATCACATCATGAATGTACACGATGCCCTGATGGACGAAGTGGCAGATATGCTTACTGCTACTGATCTAACGCTGAAGCAAGACGAACAAATAGATGAACTGAGTGAAGAGTTTGATATGCAATATCAACTCATGCAAGGGTCGCAAGTCTTAACCACATCGGAACAACACACAGCATTTGAACATCAGCCCAATTTAAAACAAGGGTTGCATTATCAATGGAGAGAAGGCGCGCTTTGGCGTAGCTATGCACTTCAGGACGATGGATTAACCGTACAAATCGTTCAACCGATGAAAACACGGCTGAGGGAAACGCTGCAAAGCGTACTAGGCTATGCAGGGATTCTGTTGATTGTCTGGTTAATCCAATGGCTATTACTGCATATTTTGATTAAACGTCAATTGAAAGTTTTACAGCTATTTTCAAAACAAATCGCTGAAAAAAATGTAGATGACCTACAAGCCATCGTCTTACCTGAACCTGTATTACAGGAACTAGAGCCGATCCAAATACAGCTGAATTTTTTATTAAGCCGATTAGATCAAGCCTTAGAGGCGGAACAGCGTTTTACCTCAGATGCCTCACATGAATTACGCTCACCATTGTCTGCGATTCAAATGCGACTTCAGGTATTAAAACGGAAATATCCTGACATTCAGCACGATTTATTGAGCATACAGCACGATGTTAATCGAGGGACAAGGGTTTTAGAAAATCTACTGATTTTGGCGCGGCTCGACCCGACGCAATCGGAGCAATTAGATAAAAAACAGGACGACTTAGAACAGCTGAGTTTACAAGTCATTGATGCTTTACAGCCGTTTATTGAAGAAAAGCAGATCGAATTGAAGCTACAGAGTCACACTGTACGGTTTGCTATGAATGCCGAATTGATGTTTAGCTGTCTGCGAAACTTAGTCGATAACGCCATCCGCTATAGTCCTGAGCAAGGACAGGTCAAGATTGATTTAACGGTAACAGCACAGCAGGCGGCTTGGACGATTGAAAATCAAGGTGCAGGACTGACAGCCGCAGAATTGCAACGCATTGGCGAACGGTTTTACCGCGTATTAGGAACAAAGACACAAGGTTCAGGTTTAGGCATTTCAATTGCACAAAAAATTGTACAGTTACATCAAGGTCAATTCAGTGTGGATGCCTCTGAACTGGGCGGCTTAAAGGTACAACTCACTTTTCCAATCCGCTAAAAACACGATTTGCTCTATTGAATTTGAACGAAAGAGTGTTGTGAGAGGAAGATGAGTGTTGCGATTTAAATTAAGTTTGAGTAGCTATAAAACTTAATTTAACTAAGTACAAAACTTAAAAAAGCAGTAAGCGAATGGCTTACTGCTTGTGTCCACGATTATTTTTATTGCGCTGATAATTATTATTTTTATCAGAAATTATTTGGTCAAAATAAGGCGATTATTTCGTGTTAAACGTAGTCGATATTCTTCACCTGCATGCATAATTCGAATTTCACGTCCTAAGGCAAAAAGGTTGTTTGAATGTAGCATAGGCAGTGAGTGGTGTGCTTCATTGCTACGAGTAAAAAGGCTAAATGGTGCGTTCATTCCGTCGACTCCGTGGTGTATTTCTGAATGGTTTAAATGATAATCATTATCGAATAGGCCTGTCAACGGTAATTTTAGGATTTTATAAAAAAGATAAATTTGCTTACACTTGGTTATCAATTGGAACAGAGCAGAGAGCAAGGAACTATGTCGAAACCGCAAATTGATGTCGCCATTGCGATTTTATTGCATCAAGACAAAGTACTGGTGGGTTGGCGTGAAGCAAAACAACATCAGGGCAATAAACATGAGTTTCCGGGTGGTAAAGTCGAGCAGGGTGAAAGTCCTGAACAAGCGTGTCGTCGTGAAATTTTTGAAGAAGTTGGCATCGGTTTACACGACTGGCATGCTTTTGATTTTATTCAACATGAATATGATGATGTTATTGTGAAATTACATTTATTTCATGCCACCGTCCCGCATGCGTTGCTGAATGAAATCCAAAAGCCATGGGCCTGGTATTCGCGTCAACAACTGATGAGCTTGAATTTTCCAAAGGCCAATCAAGCTATTTTGCAGCGTTTATATTGGCAGCAACAGATCAAAATCACTGCTGATCTACCAACATTTGAAACGCTTCAAGAGACGCTTTTGTATTATTGGCGAGTCGATGCCAGCGCAGAAAATGCAGAGGCATTAAATCAATTACCAACAGTGATTTTAAAACAACTGATGATTAATGAAGATCTATGGTCATTGCTCTCTACAGAGGTGCAAGCACATATTTCGGCTTTACATCTTAAGCAGTACCAATTGCTGAAAAAAAATAAAGGTGATTTACAGCTTGGGAAGCGCTATATCGCAGCTTGTCATGATCAAGTTTCTGTGCTGCATGCGCAAAAAATTGGCTGTGATGCTATTTTTATGAGCCCAGTTCTGGCGACACAAAGTCATCCTGAGGCGCAAGGAATGGGATGGGCGCATTTTTCTGAGATTGCACGAAGCATAGAAATCCCTGTTTTTGCTTTAGGTGGAATGCGTCCTGAATTGCTACCTATTGCACAGCAACACCATGCTTATGGGGTGGCCGGTATTCGCAGTTTTTAAATTAAAAACTGATGTTACGCAGTAACATCAGACGCACAGTTTGCTTCAGATAAAAGAATGATACACGGTAAGGTCATCCGCAAGTGTTTGAGATAGGACTCCTTCTAATCAAAAATGGTTTTGCGATACTTTGAATAATTTGACGCTAGTGAACGAGTTTTGTCGGTGAGGTGCATTGCACCGCAAGATGGTTTCCTTGCGAAGCACGCTTCTCATTTTGCCTAATGAGAACCATTGTTTTGTAAGAGTACCTCCAGCCGAAGGCTAATCCCTTTATTCAAACCCTAGATGTAAGACACCGTTGAATAGACTTAAAATTCATTTTTAATATGCGAAATTACTTTTAGGTGCGTAACATCAGTTAAAAATACGTGCATTGAATTAAATTTGTATTTGAAAGTCGATATTCAGATTTAAAATAACTTTTAGAAATAAACTTACTTTTAGTATGTAATGAATAAAAAAGCCTGATCTCAATTAAGATCAAGCTTTTTTACGGGGTGCTTAAAGAGCTTTAATTGCTTGTTGTGCTTTTTGAATGGTGCTGCTTTTCTTTTGCATTTGACCGGCTTTTAAAACAACATTCCAAAGCTGTTGTTTCATCGGCTTGGTTTGAGCATAGCTTAATCCACGCAGTGCCAACGATTCTGCATTCGCAGGCTGATTTTTTCGATTGGCGATCATTGCCAAATATAAAAAAGTTTCCGCAGATTGTGGTGCCAAACGCTGTGCTTGAGTTGCCGCACTTTCAGCTTCATTCCATTTTCCATTGGCATAAGCGGTTTGCGTAGTTTGCATCAATTTTTTGAATGCAGGCAAGTCACGACCATCATCAAATTTTTGAATTTGGGTTTTCTGCTCAGGAATAACGATGCGTTGACGTTTAATTTCTGGATGGTCATATGGCGTAATAATGACCCCAGAAGAGTCATGGATATCTGCCTTTTTTTCAGGTGGAGCAGGCGGCTTTTGCTCAGGTTCGACTATGGTTTGGCAACCAGCCAAAATGATCGTCAAAACGCTCAGAATACTGAACGTTTTTAAAACTTTAATGTTTTGCAATTTAATTTGTATACTCTCCACTTGAGATGATGCGAGGTTGATCAGATGAACCCTGGTCATTATCGACATCACTTTCACGAATGTAGTCACCTAAACTATCATTTTGTTCCTGAGTTGGCTGCGTCTCTTCAGTATCAACTGTGTAAGGTTCTACTTCATATTGTGTCGAACCACATGCCGTCGCTTGATTTGGAATAGAGTTGCGCGACAGAGGAATATACATCGCACCTGTACAATGCTGTGCAGATAAATTACCTGAATAACGGTCTAACCAATGCCACTGTACGCTGTCTGGTTGACGTAAATTAACTGGCTTTTGACGTAACTGCTTCATGACATTGGTCCAAACCGGAAGTGCTCCTGACGAACCAGTTAAGCCTGTAACTTTGTTGTTGTCTAAACCTAACCAAACCACACTTAAATAATTACCTGAATAACCTGCAAACCATGAGTCACGCGTATCATTGGTTGTCCCTGATTTACCTGCAAGTTTGAGTGAAGCTGGTAATGATGCATAAGCAGAACGGCCTGTCCCTGAACTCATGACTTGTTGTAAACCATAGTTCAAGATAAAGGCTGCATCAGGTGCAATAGTCGGTTGTACCGTTAAGCTATAACGATCTAATAAACGACCATTGGCATCGACCACTGAACGAATAGCTTTCACTGGATATTTGAAGCCACCGGTTGCAAAGTTGCCATACACACTCATCACTTCCATCGGTGACATATCGATAGCACCAAGGTAAATCGAAGGGTAGTTTGGAATATTAGACGTCACACCAAACTTTTTCAGATGGTTAATAAAAGTCGACATACCGAACTCTTGACCTAAGCGTACCGCAGAGAGGTTATAAGAGTTTGATAGGGCATCGACCATTGGTACAACACCATGTGCACCACCACTATAGTTTTTCGGTGTCCAAGCTTTGCCATCACTTTGAATGCTGATCGGACTGTCTTCGATTTGACTCGCCCAGTTATAGCGGTTGGATTCTATCGCACTGAGGTAAATCACAGGTTTTAGCAATGAACCAACTTGACGTTTAGCATCCATTGTACGGTTAAAGCCAGTAAAGTCCTGCGTTGAACCCACTGCTGAAACCAATTCACCATTTTCAGGATGAGACACCAGTACAGCGCCTTGTAATTCTTTCAAACGTGCTGGATTAGCATTGCTTAAACGTGCCACAGATTCTTTAAATGCAGTTTGTACACGAGTTTGAGCAATCGGGTCCATCGCGGTGAAAATACGAAGACCTTGATTGGTCAAATCGCTTTCTTGGTATTCGGTACGCAGTTGACGACGCACGATATCCATATAGTCTGGGAAGCGAGAAGGGCCCAATGTTGGTTTTGTAATGACATTTAATGGACGTGCTGACTCAGTTTCATATTGTTCTTGAGTTAAATAGCCCATCACCACCATATTGTTTAACACAATATTACGGCGTTTAATCGCACCTTCAGGGTTTTTCCACGGATTATATAGGGTCGGACCTTGAACCAAACCGACTAAATACGCCTGCTGAGCAATATTTAGTTCACGCAGCGGTAAACCAAAATAGAATTGTGAAGCTAAACCATAACCATTGATGGAATAGTTACCGTTTTGCCCTAAGTTCACTTCGTTTAAATAAGCTTCAAGAATTTCATCTTTGTCATAGTGAAGTTCAATCAGCATCGCCATTAAGGCTTCATTGGCCTTACGCTTAATGGTTCTCTCAGGCGATAAATAGAAATTTTTCACCAATTGCTGAGTGAGGGTTGAACCACCTTGACGTTTACCACCTGTGACATTACTCACGATGGCACGTGCTGTACCACGAATGGAAATACCATGATGCTGATAGAAATTACGGTCTTCTGTAGCAATTAAAGCTTGGATTAAAGGCTTAGGTACTTTATCAAGTTTAATCAGCACACGGTCTTCATTGTGCTGAGGATAAATACCACCAATTAACATCGGCTCTAAACGGGCAATACCACTACTTGAAGGTTTAGTCGCACTTACTTCAGTGATTTGATCTTCACCAAAGGTCACTTTAAGGACTTGTTCCGGGTCGACACTATCACCAAAGTCAAAACCACGCGTATGGATATAGGTCACATTGCCAGAAGTAACGTAACTCCCTGTTTTCGCATAGCTATCTTGAGCGTTATAGCCCAAAAGTTTCAGTTCTTGGTTGAGGTCTGCTTGGCTTACAGGCGCATTGGTATAAATTTCTAAAGGACGTGCAAATACCTTGGCTGGAATATCCCAACGTTGACCTTCGAATTTGTCCCGTACAATATTATCTAGACGAATAAGATAAATGCTGAACACGAGAAATCCGCCGATAATCAACAGCGAAAAAATCAGTGCAATTATGCCTATGCCACGTTCAGACTTCATAAATAGTGATAAGACCCTGAGAAATTTTGCTAATCATGCGAAGCTTTTCAGTATTTTGCAATATTTAAACTGTTATATGTATGCAAAATATTGGAAGCTACTTCACTAAAGTCGAAACTTTAAAGTTTTTTTAAATCATTTCTGTTAGTGATATGATACCAATGAGGCGAAGCGGAGCAAAAGCGCAGGTGCAAATTTCACATAAATCATTTCGAAACATTGGTTTGATTGGTCGTCCAGACAAATCATCAGTGATCGAAACCCTATGTTTGATCCACGATCATATTTTGAGTTTGGGATTACATCCTGTATTTGATACGCAAACAGCGCAGCTGGTTCCCTACAATAATACTCAGACGGTCAGCCGTAATTTATTGGGTGAAGTCGTCGATTTGGTGATCGTAGTCGGCGGTGATGGTTCATTGCTTCATGCTGCACGTGCCTTGGTGAAATATAATACCCCTGTGATTGGGGTGAACCGTGGTCGTTTGGGCTTCCTGACCGATATCAAACCCACAGAAGTGATTTTCAAGTTAGATCAAGTGCTCAAAGGTGAGTTTCAGCTAGACCGACGTTTCTTGTTGGAAATGGAAATTCGCTCGAAAGGCGAGTCGATTTATGATGCTGTGGCTTTAAATGATATTGTGCTGCACTCGGGTAAATCGGTACACATGATCGACTTTGAACTGAATATTGATGGGCAATATGTATACCGCCAACACAGTGACGGTTTAATTGTTTCGACACCAACCGGCTCTACAGCTTATGCATTATCTGGTGGTGGTCCGATTGTCCACCCAAGTATGGATGCGATTGCCTTAGTGCCAATGCATCCACATACTTTGTCGTCACGGCCGATTGTCGTCGGCGGACAAAGCGAAATTAAAATTTTGATTCGTGAAAATCGTGTTCTACCAATGGTCAGTGCCGATGGTCAACACAGTGTATCATTGGGTGTAGGCGATAGTTTACATATCCGCAAACATCCATTTAAGCTCAACTTATTACATCCACCTGGTTATGACTTCTATATGGCATGTCGTACCAAGCTAGGCTGGAACCAAGATTTTGACTCATTAAAGCAGGATTAATTATGAATATTGAACAGATGCTTGCCGTACTCGATCCTGAAATTGTTGGTCGATTAAAAACGGCAATTGAAATTGGTAAATGGCCAAATGGCGTAGCGCTGACTCAAGAACAACGTCAAATTTGTATGCAAGCGGTGTATGCATGGGAAATTAAACATTTGCCAGAAGATGAGCGTAGTGGTTATATCGACCGCGGGACCAAAGAAGAAGATGAGCATTGCGACTCGCATGTGGAAGAACCTGAGTTCAAGCCCATTCGTTTCGTTTAATCCGTTTTCTGTCTGATTGAAAAAGCCAGCTTAATGCTGGCTTTTTATTGGCTTGATGCATGCCTAAATTTTTTGCTTCATACTGCTTATTTAAGCGTGACGATTTGCCCACATGGTTTTGGCAGTTTGCATTGCATCATCAAAACTTGCGACGGCGCCCATGGAATACAGTGCAATTCCCATGGTTTCGATGACTGCGATTTCACCATATTCATGTACCTGTTGACCGTCCCAAACGGCTTTAAAGACGGCCAAATCGAGTTCTTCTTCGACGGGACTGCGGTTGTCCGTCAGTTTAGGCAATTCATGTTCATACATTTCACCATCCTTGATGCCACAAATTAAGGTTTTTGCATCGGGGTTACGTTCGAATTCACCACCTTCACCCTTAATGACAGCACTATTTTGATAACCCAATTGGAATGCCGCACGTTGATGTGATCCACGATAGGCTGGGTGGAAAATCGCTTGCATGGTGGCTTTGGCATTAAACGGATTTATTAGGCGGGCAAGGGTGTGAATTGGGGAACGCAAACCCATCACATTGCGCAGTGAAATTAGATCACTGAGTATTGGCGAAATGACGTCGAGCGGAATATAAGCAAAATGACGCTGATTGAGCTGCTGTTCCACATCTGTATCATTTTGGCAAATAGGAAAACCCAAATACTCTAATACTTGTTCTGTATAAAGGCGGTTAATGGTATGACCTGAAGCACCATGCATCACGACATTGTAGCCGTGTTTTGCCAGCGTTAATGCGGCCAATAAAAACCAAGGATAATGTTTACGTTTACCTGCATAAGATGACCAATCTAAATCGACATCAAGCTTTTTAAACTTGAGTTGATCACGGGAGGCTTGGACAAAGCCAGTGAGTTCATCGACAGATTCTTCTTTTACACGCAATAACATCAAGAAAGCGCCCAATTGAACGTCTAAAACCTCATCTTTTAAGATCATGCTGAACGCTTGGTAGGCTTCATTATAAGTGAGAGAACGTGCGCCATTTTTACCTTTACCCACGATACGGACAAATTGCGCAAAAGGATGTTCAAAATCTTTGTAAATATTTCGTTTATTGTTCATGCAAATACTGGGCTTAAAATTAGGACTTAAGGATAGTTTACTTCTATAGTTGGTATTTTTCAGCCTGATAACAGGTTTAAAAAAGGATGTCTTTAGACTATCGTCTAATGATCTCGGTCTATTATTTAACCGAAATTAACATTTGTGGCAGAACAAGCCATTAAAAAACAGGTAAAATTTAACCTACTTTAGTATGTGTTTCATCTCCTGATCAATGCGCTGATTTTATATCAGGTCCTGATGTGATTATTTAATCACCATACATATTTCGTTTTTCTGTATTTGGCTAAGTCAAATACCTTTGGTGCTCTTTTGTCGAAGACAAAGGGGTTTTGGGCTGTTTATTTTTTGAAAATAGACAAAAACTGAATATTTCTTTGAAGCAGAAATATATCGTGAAGTAATGTCATGGCTAAAAAACCAATTTATAAGTCACTATATTTTCAAGTGATCGTTGCCATTATTGCGGGTGTATTGGTGGGGCATTTCTCACCAAGTGGCACACAAATTATCAATGGTACCGAGCAATACGTAAAAGGCTGGGGTGAATTGTTCTATCCACTAGGACAAGGTTTCATCAAGCTGATTAAAATGATTATTGCACCTGTGATCTTCTGTACCGTGGTAAGTGGTATTGCAGGTATGGAAAGCATGAAATCTGTGGGTAAGACAGGTGGGGTCGCTTTACTATACTTCGAAATCGTTTCGACCATCGCACTCATTATCGGTCTTGCAGTGATTAATATTGCAAAACCTGGTGTAGGCATGAACGTAGATCCAGCATCTTTAGATACTGCAGGTATTTCTAAATATGTTGAATCTGGTGCAGCACAATCTACCCAAGAATTTTTTATGAATATCATCCCAAACACCGTTGTTGGTGCGTTTGCTGAGGGTGAGATTCTTCAAGTTCTATTATTTGCCTTATTATTTGGTTTTGCATTGCATAAACTTGGTGATGCAGGTAAGCCTGTATTGAAGTTTATTGATCAAATTGCACATGTATTCTTTAACATTGTAAACATGATCATGAAGCTTGCGCCAATTGGTGCCTTCGGTGCGATGGCTTATACCATTGGTAAATATGGTATTGGTAGTTTGGCGCAATTGGGTCAATTGATCATCTGCTTCTATATTACCTGTTTGCTGTTTATTTTCCTTGTACTTGGCTCAATTGCACGTATTTGCGGTTTCAGTATCCTCAAAATGATTCGTATGATTCGCGAAGAGTTACTGATCGTACTGGGTACGTCTTCTTCTGAATCTGTACTGCCACGTATGTTGAAAAAACTCGAACTTGCTGGTGCAGAAAAATCTGTAGTGGGCCTTGTTATTCCAACAGGTTATTCATTTAACCTAGATGGTACGTCTATTTACCTGACCATGGCAGCAATCTTTATTGCACAAGCGACCAATACACCGCTTGATATTTCGCATCAGATCACGTTGTTGTTGGTTCTACTCATTTCATCTAAGGGTGCTGCGGGTGTGACGGGTTCAGGCTTTATTGTGATGGCTGCAACATTGTCTGCTGTGGGTCATATTCCTGTTGCAGGTTTGGCATTGATTCTTGGTATTGACCGTTTCATGTCAGAAGCACGTGCATTAACGAACCTTGTCGGTAACTCTTTGGCAACGATTGTGGTTGCGAAATGGGTGGGTCAATTAGACAAAGAAAAACTGGATTTTGCTTTGGCAAACCCTGAAGAAATTGACCGTCAGATGCAAGAAGAAGGCAACGCACATCATGCCTAAGGCAGATGCTGTGATGTAAAAGATGTGTTTAAAAAGGAAGCTTCGGCTTCCTTTTTTAATGCAGGACTAAAGCCAAATTTGAACGCTTTAGTTTTTGGGCATGACGGCCGTTCTAAACTGCAATAGGATGGAGTTCAACAAAACAACAAACTTAACCAAGGAAGAAACACATGCTGGCTTATGATGCAGACTTAGAATTATTTCGAGATAACTTTCGCCGTTTTATGGCAGAGCATGTCGCACCACATTATGAGCAATGGGAACGTGAAGGCATTATGCCGCGATCAGTATGGAATGCCTTGGGTGAAAATGGCTTTTTATGTGTCGATGTGCCTGAAGAATATGGCGGCTATGGCGTCCCAACGCATTATTCACTGATGTTAGTTGAAGAATCTGCTCGCGCAGGTTTTAGTGCATTATCGACAGGTATTTCATGCCATTCTGAAATTGCAGCGCCTTATATTTTGCACATTGGTTCAGAAGAACAAAAACAATATTGGTTACCGAAAATGGTCACAGGTGAGGTGGTCGGTGCTATTGGTATGACAGAGCCGGGAGCAGGTTCGGACTTGCAGTCTATGCGCAGTAGTGCAATTTTGCAGGGTGATCATTATCTGCTCAATGGCTCGAAAACTTTTATTTCAAATGGTCAACATGCAGACCTTGTGGTATTGGCTGCGAAAACTGATCCACAAGCACGTGCCAAAGGTGTGTCATTACTTTTAGTCGATACACATTTGGATGGATTTAAGAAAGGTACCAACCTCGACAAAATTGGTCTGCATGCGCAAGACACTTCAGAGTTGTTTTATGACAACGTCAAAGTGCCAAAAGAGCAACTTTTGGGTCAAGCTGGACAAGGCTTTGCTTACTTGATGCAAGAGTTACCGCGTGAACGTACCGCAATTGCCTCGACTGCAATTGGTGCGATTCGCGGTTCCATTGATGTGGCAACGCAGTATGTTAAAGAGCGACAAGCGTTCGGACAGGCGATCGGACAGTTCCAAAATACTCGTTTTGTCTTGGCACAGGCTAAGATTGACGAATTGGCTACAGCGGCATTTTATAATCAAAATGTTGAACTTTATATGCAAGGCAAACTTGATGTTGAAACTGCAGCAGCACTCAAGAGCTTTTCTACCGATATGCAAATGAAAGTGGCCCATAATCTACTTCAATTATTTGGTGGCTATGGTTATATGACCGAATATCCAATTTCACGTTTCTTTGTCGATGCACGTATTCAGCAAATCTACGGTGGCACCAATGAAATTATGAAAGAAATCGTGGCACGAAGTATTTTAGGTCGATAAACAATTTATCAGGCTGAAATTAAAATAGCGAAGTGAAGACTTCGCTATTTTTTTTAGGATGTATTTCTATAGAGACGATGTATTTCTATAGATTTGCTTATTTGAATTAGATTGTGTGTTTAATTTTGCGTGAATATTTTGAAACCTATGATAATGACGGTTGCCCCAAAACTTGCAAACAGACTTCAATAAATTCAGGTGTATCTAAAGTACTGCGAGACGATATATATAGGTTATTATCATTCACAACCGATTGATCCGACACCACCACACCTGCGTTTAACAAAGCGGATTTAAGTGTTTCAGATTGGGCGAAATGGCGACCTTGTATGACACCAGCTTCTAGTAACAACTGTGGACCATGGCAACTGCTCAAGATCGGCTTTTGGCTATCTGCAAAATTACGTACAAAATAGATAAAACGGTCATCTAAAGCGAGTTTCTCTGGGGAATAACCGCCGGGAATAAATAAGGCATCAAAATCATGCACAGAGGCATCGTCGATACTTTGGTCAATGGTGATCTGGGAACGGCGTTTCATGCCGTAAACGATTTTTCCAACCTGATCTTCGATATTGATAATGCTGTGCCGAGCGGCTCGAAAGGCCTCCACAGGCTCAAGATACTCAATATCTTCAAAATCGTAGGTCACTAACACTGCAATTTTCTTGTGCATACTTGTACCTATGGGGCTGTTATTTTTTTTCTGATATTTAGACTACAAAGCAATGATAAGAATTACCTGTGTCTTTTGTAATAAATGCGTCAATGACTGTAAACACTAGATGAAAGTGCCTATTAAGTCACTGAAAAAACGATCAATGACCAAGTGTTTATATAGATCATCTTTAAGTTTCAAATTATTTCTATGCCATGAAAACCAAGTTTTGAAATTTTTATTTTGCTTCAAGTATTGAGAGCAAAATTTAAAACTGAAATGACCAATGAAACAAATTGATTGATGGGCTTATACAAGGAGATGGATCTGAGGCAAATTTGGAGGAAAAGAGAAGGTCTATTTATTGTGCTGCTCAAGATGAATGATCAATAAAGCCGTCAAAAGGTAAGATTTGCCTTAATTATGGCTTTACCTATCAGTTTGGCTGTTTTGGCTCTTAAGTTAAGCTGATGAAGCTTTAATCAACTGTATGTTTTTAAGGCTGAAACCATCAAAGTCGTATTGCGCAACATTTGAAAGCTAACTATTGTTATACTGTTTGCAAAATTTTTTTGAAGGGCGACATAACAATGATCAACGATGATCAAAACACTCCGACTTCTCTGGACTTAGCTCAAATTCGTGAAGATATCGACTCTGTTGATATGCAGATTCAACAACTTATCAACCGTCGTGCGAAACTAGCTGAAGCTGTGGCAAAAGCAAAATTTGCTGCAGAAGAGAATCCATTGTTTTATCGTCCTGAACGTGAGGCGCAAGTTTTACGCAAAGTTATGGATCGTAACGAAGGCCCATTGTCTGATGTGACAATGGCACGTTTATTCCGTGAGATCATGTCGGCTTGTTTAGCCCTTGAAGCACCGCAAAGTATTGCGTTCTTAGGTCCAGTTGGGACTTATACACATTCGGCAGTGTTGAAACACTTTGGTCAAGACGCTGTGGTGCGCCCATTACCAACAATTGATGAAGTATTCCGCGAAGTAGAAGCAGGCAGTGCGCACTATGGTTTAGTGCCTGTTGAAAACTCATCTGAAGGGGTAGTGAACCATACTTTAGATTGCTTTAAATCTTCACATCTGAATGTTATTGGTGAAGTGGAACTGCGTATTCATCACCAATTCTTAGTGTCTGAAAACACACGTAAAGACAGCATTAAACAAATTTATGCTCATCAACAAACTTTGGCGCAATGCCGTGGTTGGTTAGATGCTCATTATCCAGGTGTAGAACGTGTTGCACTCAGTTCAAATGCAGAAGCTGCACGCCGTATTCGCAATGAATGGCACTCAGCAGCAATTGCTTCTGAAGTCGCTGCGAACATTTACAACCTTGAAATTTTGCATAGCAATATTGAAGACAATCCTGAAAATACTACTCGTTTCTTGGTGATTGGTCGTGAGAAAGTACCGCAATCGGGCAATGATAAAACTTCATTGTTGATTTCTGCGCATGACCGTGCAGGGGCATTACTTGAAATTCTTGCACCGTTTGCCAAGCATAATATTAGCTTAACAAGTATCGAAACACGTCCTGCATTACCAGAAAAATGGGCTTATGTATTCTTTGTGGACTTGGAAGGTCATGTTGAGCAAGAAAACGTGAAAGCGGCGATTGAAGAAATTCGTCCATTGGTTAAAGAAATTCGTGTATTGGGTTCATATCCGATTGCTGTTCTTTAAGATCACAACTGTGATCAATTCCATCAGGAGTTGATCACCTTCATCATTTGAAAAAACTGGAAGTGTAAAATGACGTTTGTCCCAGCCAATGAAGGCATTGCAAAGCTAAAGCCTTACCAACCAGGTAAACCAATTAGTGAACTTGAGCGTGAGTTGGGTATTACAGATATCGTAAAACTCGCATCAAATGAAAACCCATTGGGTTGTTCTGACAAAGTGAAAGAAGCGGTTGCTGCTGAACTTGCAGAAATTGGTCGATATCCGGATGGTGGCGGTTTTATTTTGAAAGACCAAGTTGAAAAACAATTTGGTATTGCACATGACCGCATTACGTTGGGTAATGGTTCAAACGATCTTCTAGAAATTTTCGCTCGTGCTTTTGTTTCAGAGCAAGACTCTGTGGTGTATAGCCAACACGCATTTGCTGTGTATGGTCTGGTGACACAAGCCATTAATGCTGAAGCGATTGAAGTGCCTGCAAAAGGTTTTTCACATGACCTAGATGCAATGGCTGCGGCAATTAAAGACAATACTAAATTGATTTTTATTGCGAACCCAAATAATCCAACAGGTACATGGTTTGAAGAAGCTGAATTTGAAGCGTTCATGCAAAAAGTACCTGCAAATGTGATCGTGGTTTTAGATGAAGCTTATGTGGAATATTTCCCAGAAAACTTCAACAGCTTGAAATTCTTAGATCAATACGCAAACTTAATCGTTAGCCGTACCATGTCAAAATGCTATGGCTTGGCTGCGCTACGTGTTGGTTTTGCTTTGGCTTCAGTTGAAGTGACGGATTTCCTTAATCGTATTCGTCAACCATTTAACGTCAACCATCTTGCGATGGTGGCTGCAGTTGCTGCACTTAAAGATGAAGCGTTTATTGAAAAATCACGCGTAGTGAACAAAGCGGGTATGGCTCAACTTGAGTCAGGCTTTGATGCTTTAGGTTTAGCGTATGTGCCTTCACGTGCCAACTTCATTTTAGTTAATGTAAAAGCAGATCCTGCACAGACTTTCAATGCTTTATTAAAAGAAGGTGTGATTGTTCGTCCAGTTGGTATCCCCGAGCATTTACGTGTATCAATTGGGACTGAAGCTGAAAATGCTAAATTCTTAGCGGCATTGGCTAAAGTTTTGGGCTTAGAGGCTAAAGCTTAAGTCATGTCTGTACCACTATTTGAAAAAGTTGCTTTTATTGGGCTTGGGCTAATTGGCTCAAGCCTAGCTCGTGTCATGATTGCTGAAGGATTGGCTAAGGAAATTGTGGCGTCTACGCGTTCACAAAAAACTTTAGAAGATGCAAAAGCTTTAGGACTTATTCAGCAGGGTTATAGCGATCCTGCTGAAGCGGTCAAAGGTGCAGATCTCGTTGTCTTGGCTTTACCTGTTCGTGCGACACAAAAAGTCCTTGAGGTGATCAAACCTTATCTATCCGAACAGACGATTATTACCGATGTTGGGAGTACCAAAGGCAATGTCGTTGATGCAGCGAAAGCAGTCTATGGTGAGCAATTACCTGCTGGTTTTGTACCGGGGCATCCGATTGCTGGGGCTGAACTAACAGGTGTGCATGCAGGTAAGGTAGATTTATTTGCTAATCACAAAGTGATTTTGACACCATTACCAAGCAGTGCAGATTGGGCTGTAGAGAAACTGATTCAATTGTGGCAAGCTGCCAAAGCGGAAGTAATTTGCATGGATGTGGAAAAACACGATGAAGTGTTGGCCCATACCAGTCATCTTCCGCATTTGATGGCATTTAACTTGGTTGAGCAACTTGCGAACCGAGAAGACAATTTAGATATTTTCCGTTATGCCGCTGGCGGTTTTCGTGATTTCTCACGCATTGCTGCAAGCGACCCACATATGTGGCATGACATCTTTTTTGCCAATAAAAAGGCAATTTTAAATGCGGTAGATGGCTTTGAAAAACAATTGGCTATTCTTCGCAAACTGATTGAAGATGAAAATTCACAAGCGTTGATGGGACTGTTGGGGCATGCACAAGCGGCACGTCAACATTTCAATCACATGCTCGCAAAGAAACCACTGATGGAGAAAAATAAAGTGACGACACAGCAATTCAAAATTTTACCGGGTCCAAAGCAATTCCAAGGTAAATTTACTGTGCCAGGTGATAAATCTGTGTCACATCGCTCTATCATGTTTGGTGCTATTGCAGAAGGCACAACGCATGTCACTGGTTTCCTTGAAGGTGAAGATGCCTTGGCAACCCTTCAAGCATTCCGCGATATGGGTGTAAGTATTGAAGGCCCTAAAAACGGCGAAGTCACTATTCATGGTGTAGGCATGCATGGTTTAAAAGCACCTGCAGGCGCTTTGTATATGGGCAATTCAGGTACTTCAATGCGTTTGCTTTCAGGCATGTTGTCGGCACAAAAGTTTGATTCGGTGATGACGGGTGATGCGTCATTATCAAAACGTCCAATGGAACGTATTGCCAAACCATTACGTGAAATGGGTGCGCAAATTCAAACTACAGGTGAGCGTGGTACGCCGCCAGTATCTATTTCTGGAAGTCAAAACCTGAAAGGTATTCATTACGACTTACCAATGGCATCTGCACAAGTAAAATCCGGTATTTTGTTGGCTGGTCTTTGGGCGGAAGGTGAAACTGTTGTCACTGAGCCGGAACCAACACGTGACCATTCAGAGCGTATGCTTCGTGCATTTGGTTATGACGTGAAAACAGAAGGCAACCGCATTTCACTTCAAGGTGGCGGCAAGTTAGTCGGTACAGACATTCAAGTACCCTCTGACATTTCATCTGCAGCATTCTTTATGGTGGGTGCAGCGATTACTGAAGGTTCAGATGTCACACTCGAAGCGGTTGGCATTAATCCAACACGTACAGGTGTGATCGAAATTTTAAAACAGATGGGTGCTGACCTGACTGTTGAAAATGAGCGTATCGCTGGTGGTGAGCCGATTGCAGATATTCGTATTCGTGGTTCACGCACGCTTAAAGGCATTCATATGCCAGAAGATCAAGTGCCATTGGCGATTGATGAATTTCCAGCACTGTTTATTGCAGCGGCATGTGCAGAAGGTCAAACCATTTTGACCGGTGCAGCTGAACTTCGAGTGAAAGAGTCGGATCGTATTCAAGTGATGGCAGATGGCCTAAAAATTATGGGTATTGACTGCACGCCTACTGATGACGGCATCATTATTGAAGGTCAAGGTAAAACGGGTGAGTGGGGTGCAATCTTCACAGGTGGTCAAATTGAGTCACATCATGACCACCGTATTGCAATGAGCTTCTCAATGGCAGGTTTACGTACTTCGGGTGAAATTAATATCGTGGGTACAGAAACCGTTGCGACCAGCTTCCCGACATTTACAGAGCTAGCGACTCAAGCCGGTTTAACGATTGTGGTAAGTGAATAAATAATTCACTAAATTTGTATATTTATTCAACAACAGCCAAGCAAATGCTTGGCTGTTTGGTTTTAATTGCTTATGCTAAAACCATACAACAAGAATGTCTTTGGATAGATACATGAGAAAACTACAATTCACCGCCCATAGCGATTCAAATCGAGTTGAAAGCAGTGCTGATACGCAAACTCAAGTGGCTGAGTTTTTAGCAAGTAAGCTTGAGAAATATGGCTTTCAAACGTTATCGCAAAGTGGTGATCAGATTGCAGTCAGTGTCGATCAGCATGAATTGCCACTTTCAGTGACATGTCAGGGGCAGGATGAATCCGGTCGTCTAGTCTGTGAAATTACCTCTTATCCAGATGAAGACCAAGATTGGTTAGATCGTATTACTGAGCAAAGTCTATTGAACCAATTGGCTCAAGCGGTCGAAAACAGTTTAAAAGAAGAAGAGTCATATAGTGAGTTTCAATGGAAACAAATGACGAAATGATCTGAAAATTTGAATTAAAAATCATCCATAAAAAAGCAGCATAGCGCCACTGCTGTCCCACAATTTTTCACAAGAGGAAGCTCATTTGAGCTTCCTCTTGTTTTATGGGTATTTTATCGGGTGAAAATAAAGCTTTTAAAGTTCTTCTTTCAAACAAATTCACTTGAATTA